>CAYLHU010000046.1:0-2573 GCA_964383715.1 uncultured Candidatus Saccharibacteria bacterium | reverse complement strand
TCATCGCCTACGAAGCCCGAAGGGCTGAGTCGAGATGAATGCGGAGCTTCATCGCTCTCGATCGCTTCGCCCACTCGTGGCTGAGTCAATGCGATGAGAGCTTCGCTCTCATCTTGACTCACTTGCTTCGCAAGTTCGTAAGCGAAGGTAAAGATGAAGGTACTCCTTCATCGCTCCCCACTTGTTCACTTATTCACTTATTCACTTGTCCACTTGTCCACTTGTCCACTTATCCACTTCCCCGCTCATTTTCCCCCTTAACTCTTTCAATGCCCGATGATTTATCATTCGGATTGTCCCCTCCGGCTTGCCCGTAATTTGAGCGATTTTTTTATAGGATAGGCCGTCCAAATGCCGCCAAATTATTATATTTTGATAATCGTCGCCTAATTGAGAAATGGCCTTCTTCATCTCCCCTATTTCATCTTGGCTTATTTTCTCCTTTTCCAAATCCGTTTGAGTATCTTTAATTTGGAGGGACTCTATGGAAACCGTTCTGATTTTTGCTCGTCCGCGATAATGATTGACAATTTCCCTTCGGGCGATTTGATAAAGATAAGCCGAAATGTTCTTAATTTCTTCTTTCTGCTTAGAATCCTTCTTAATAATTTTCCAGGCCTTAATAAAGACCTGGCTGGTTATATCTTCGGCCGTTTCTTGAGTATCAACTTTCAAAAAAACAAATCTGTAGATTCTCTCTACATTTTTGTCGTATATTTTGCTGAATTTTTTCTTGGATTTTAGCATATTTTATTAGGACACCGAATGGTGTCCTAACCAAGATTATCTTGTCCTAACCCTGTCCTAACCCTGTCCTAACCTTGTCCTAACTAACTATTATGATATCTTATAAAATGTCCTATTACCATCTCCCACTCTTTTAACCAATCCTTTATCTAAAAGATATTGGAGATCTCTTCTTAATGTTCTCTTGCTCGTGTCAGGAAAAAAATTTTCAAATTCCCCCGTTTGGGCTTTTTTCTTCTTTTTTAAAATCTCTATAATTTTTTTTCTTCTCTCGTAATCCTGTCCCTCCCCTGTCAATGTTTCTTCATTTTGAATCCCTTCCTTTTGGCTCCTCTCTAATAACATTAATCCTCTTGCCTCTTTGGTTATCTCGCCATATTTTTTCCCTAAAACGAAAAAATTTTTTGAGTTGACCCAATTTTGTTTCTCGGCTATTTTAAAATAGTCCTGAAGAACTTCAATTTTCTTCAAGATATCCCCCGGAGACCTTGATTTGCCTCCCCCCATAATAAATTCAGCCAATATCTCATTCGCTTCTTCCCTTATAGAAAACTTTAGCGGCTCTTTTTCCGGAAATTTCTCGGTCACTCGATAAAGGGCTAAGGTAATTTTTATAATATCGTCTTTTTCCACAATTTTTTAAGAGATTTCTTTTTCTGAAAGCTCTTTTACAAAGTTCAGTTTAACAAATATCTTGTTTAATTTCAATATCCGATAAATCCACTAAAAATCAGATTCTATAATTTACTCAAATTTACTCAAACTTGCTTAAATTTACTTAAACTTGACCCCCAATCTTGACCCCCAATCTTGACTCACAATTTACTCAAATTTACTTAAACTTGACCCACGATCTTGACCCCCAATTTACTCAAATTTACTTAAACTTGACCCACGATCGTGGGGCGTTTATAAGTAAAGTTTAAGTAAAGTTTAAGTGAGGTTAAATAAATAAAATAAAAAATCAAAGAAGAAAAATTTTTTGTTTTAATTTCAAATCATCCTAAACCTAATTGCTTATAACTCACCCACGATCGTGGGGCGTTTATAAGTAAAGTTTAAGTAAAGTTTAAGTGAGGTTAAATAAATAAAATAAAAAATCAAAGAAGAAAAATTTTTTGTTTTAATTTCAAATCATCCTAAACCTAATTGCTTATAACTCACCCACGATCGTGGGGCGTTTATAAGTAAAGTTAAAGAGTTAAAATTTACAACAACCCGGCTACTGATATATTTTATCGCCAATTAATAACCAATTAACTATTGAAGTTGAATTCCAATAGTTGGGTTTAATATTGTTTAACAGTAACCCAACCATCAATATGTCGGGTCCGACCCGTTGTCAGGCCCGACTAATTCAAATACGGTCAAAAATCTCCACAGGGCTGCCCTGTGAAACTTCAAAAATTTTAGGGGTGGGGATAACTTTCGGTTTGACCTTCCAATATGGGGAGTATAATAAATGTAGTCGAAAAAAATGCGTAGAGATGATAGCCCTGTTGTCATCTTGAGATGATAGCCCTGTTATCGTCCTAACTCGCTTACGAACGAATGAAATAAGTGAGCGAGTAAACGCAAAAATTTAAAAAAAGGAGCTAAGCTCCTTAGAATTTAAAAATATGAGAAAGAAATTTTGGTTTCTTATTGTTATAGTCCTCTTAATAATTATTGGAGGATTTTTTTATTTTTGGATACCTAACCACCAATCCAATTCATCCCCCAATCCCCCGACCCTTTTTGGTAAAGACGATTATAAGGTTGAAGAAAGGGACGATGGGAAATACATTGTTGTGGATAAAGTCGGTTTAACCGCCAAAGTCCCGGAC
>CAYLHU010000045.1:0-2748 GCA_964383715.1 uncultured Candidatus Saccharibacteria bacterium | reverse complement strand
TAATTCCAATTTGAAAAGCAAAATGCTTCTTAAAAAGAGTAAGAAATATTGCCATCAGTACTATTACCAAAAGAATCCAAGTCCAGGGAGCATTCATTGTCCAAAAAGAAATAACCCGATAATAGATTCCCTGCCAGATATTAGCCGGAGCCACGGTAAAGTAAAGTTTGGCAGCG
This sequence comes from uncultured Candidatus Saccharibacteria bacterium, assembly GCA_964383715.1. Classification (GTDB taxonomy): domain Bacteria; phylum Patescibacteriota; class Minisyncoccia; order Minisyncoccales; family CG1-02-41-26; genus CAYLHU01. The sequence goes on along the minus strand of CAYLHU010000045.1, from coordinate 2,572 downwards.
GCAGCTACCCCTATAGTAGCGCCACCAGTTGTTATGTCTTTTTTAACCGGATGTCCTTCCAAGTAGGCGAAGTAATCTCCTGGCACGGTTTTAACCGGCAAATTCAACTTTATTGCCACATTTTGAACTTGCCCTGGTTCTAAATGAAACGAAGCCGGTTCAAAACTAAACCACTCTTGGGGAGGTTTCATTTGGGGTTGGTCTTGATGGTATTCAATGGAAACTCCGTAATCACTTGATTCGTCTCCAGTATTCAACACAGGCAAAGATGGAAGTTCGTAAATACCGCCAGGTTTCAAAGGTTTGTTAATTTCTATTTTACCAACACCTACTCCAACACCAATTCTGGCAAAAGCCATCAAAGGAAAAAGCAAAACAGCTATCAAAAGAAAAATAATAAATTTTTGCATGGTTTTGTAACTTTACAAATTAGCCTGCATTTAAAAATTCAAAACTCCTTTGGATTTTTTTATTTGCAGCAAATTTTCCAAAATACTCAAACTAACTATTACGAACTGGCAACGGCCTGGACGGTCACATTAACATTCTGTTGGGTAAATGCAGTAGAAGAATTTGGGGTGTTAATATACAAGTCAAAGGTTTGATTACCCGCTGATGCAATTCCTGCTGCAAGAGTCGCATAACTCGTGGTAAGCACTGTATAATTCGTTGGCGGAGTTGTACAAGTTGCAGTACAGAATTGATGAACATAAACATTTTCCGCAGCGGTTGCGCCTAATGTCCAGTCTGTACTGACTATTCCTTTGATATTGAAATCCTCAGTAACATTTCCGTCATTAGTAGCGGTTTGGAGATCATTCAAGTCGCCTGAATGGGTACCTTTGGTAGAATTTTGTCCGAGTGTTCCGTAAGCAACTATTCCGTCACTAACACTCACAGCAATATTCTGCACCGTTACAGTGGCAGTAACTGTCGCCTCTGTAGCTGCAGACACCATCGTCCCTATTATTAAACCTACTATTCCTAAAATACAAATAGTTGCAATTAGTGATTTCATATTAGTTTTAATTTAACTTATTAACTGTTTAATTTATGGTTCGACTTTGATAATTACTTTTTCTCACATTTTTATTATATCATTTATATTATATCATTTAAAAGAACTAAAGGCGATAATCATTTTACTTAGGGCGATTGGACTGCTTGAATAATTACATCTACCGACTGTTGGGTAAAAACAGAACTTGTATTAGGGGTATTAATATACAAGTCAAAGGTTTGATTGCCCGATGCCGCAATTCCCGTTGCAAGAGTCGCATAACTGGTGGTAAGGGCTGTGTAGTTCGTTGGCGGAGTAGTGCAAGTTGAAGTACAAAATTGATGAACGTAAACATCTGTGGCAGCGGTTGCGCCTAACGTCCAGTTAGTGCTATTTTGTCCTTTGATATTGAAATCCTCAGTAACATTTCCGTCATTAGTAGCGGTTTGGAGATCATTCAAGTCGCCTGAATGGGTACCTTTGGTAGAATTTTGTCCGAGTGTTCCGTAAGCAACTATTCCGTCACTAACCGAAACCGAAACAATAGCAGTAGCAGTTACATCAAAACTAGTATTATCAATCCAGACCCATGCTTGTGCATTTGCATCATTAGGGTTATCCATATACATATAGTAACGAAATATATATGTTCCTGTTTCATCGAAGTAAGAAGAAACATCTATTGGTCCCACCGAAGTCCAATCAATATTGCCTGTCTGCACATCCGACCAAATATCAATGAAAGTTGCTGGGTCACTTGGTTTTGCAATTTGAGCCTTTAAATCTTGGGCATCTACACTACTCGTATATCCTTTTTTCCAATAAAGACTTAATAAAACTGTATCAGAGGAACCAATACTTGTGGTAATAGTTTGGTCACAGGTCCCTTTTGCTGTCTTATTTCTTCCTACATCGCTTATTGTTTTGATTGATCCAGCAGTATCCTGAAAAGTTGTACTGTCATAGGTGGCAATCGAAAGCGTCCAATCGGTTGTCCCGTCAGTAAAGCTGGGGTTACTTAAATATTCTATTGCTTTTACCTCTTTTACTTGCGGCGGCACTGACGGATCTTGCCAAATCCGAGGCCAACCAGAAAAAATCCAACCTGTCACCGTTAAAAAGACAAGACAAATTACTAAAAGATTACAAAGATTGTTTTTTATAATTCTCATCATTGTTAATATGACATATCTTAAAAGAATCCACACAATAATAATCACTTTTTATTTGTAAATTCTCTCCTTTATTCTTCTTCTGATTAATATGTCTTAGATTATTATAACAAAAAAAATAATCGCAACATAGTGTTAATACACAATAAAAAAACGCCCTAGTTTGATAGACGCTTTAGCCCTGCCTAATTTTGAGAATTCTTCTAGAAAATTATCCAGGTGGGTATCCGCAATGCAGAAACTGCAAGAGCACTGCACAATTTAGGATTCCCTATAAATAAGATTGTTCCAGAATCTCAAAATAATTTTAGCAGGGCTACTTTCATTTTATATCTCTCATCACTGCTTGTCAAATCCCAATCCGCCAGCTGGCGGACCAATGACTAATGACCAATGACTA
>CAYLHU010000044.1:911-2862 GCA_964383715.1 uncultured Candidatus Saccharibacteria bacterium | reverse complement strand
ATACTAATCCCAAGAATAGATTTTGTCAATTTTTTGCCATAGATTCCTCTCTCATTCCCTTTGGTAATTTTTCAACAGCATATCTTAGGGCTGTTCGAGACATTTTCTTTTTATTTTTAAGAACATAGTTAAAGACCTTTTGGGGATATAAATTACTCGCTTCTTTTAACATCCAGCCATAACCCTTTTGGACTAAATCTTCTTTGTCTTCAATTAAACTATCAGCGATGCCAAAAGCATTTTTTAGATATTTGCCTTTTCTTAGAGAAAAAACCAAAACTACGGCTGACGCCCGCCGAACCCAACGGTTTGGGGAATTTACCCAAAGCCGGGTCTTCAAAAGCAACTCGGGAAATTGATAAACTAAATAGCCAAAAGAATGAGCGCAAAAATCATCAACCTTGCCCCAATTATCAATATACTTTTCAAGCCATTTTTCAAAAATAAAAAAATCCGATTTCTCAAAGTCCTTTTGAAACTCACCAAGCCACTGGATAGCAATCACCGTTTCTTCATTATAGCCACTTCTTAAAAATTCCTCGCTTAGTTTAAATACTTTTTTCTTTTCAGGACTTTTAATCTTTCTGAAATATCTCTTGGCAATCTGTCGGACAAGAGGGGTTTTGACTCCATAAGTTTTAATTTCCTCCTTAAAAAATCTTTGAGAGAACTTTTTATTTTCCGGACTGGCGTTCTTTTTTAATTCCCTTCTTATTTTTAAAATTATCTCGTCCATATAAAAAAATTTACCGTTTGGAGCAGTATAATATAGTTTTTCGCGTGATACCCAAAACCGCGCGTTTCTGATTATTTGAAATCAGGAGGATAATTTACAGAAGGCAGGTCTCCGTAAATTCTTGCTATTTTTTCTCCGGGATAAAATAAATAAACCAAACAACCCACACGAGCCAAACTATTTCAATCCAATCGTGAGCCAATACCCCCGGGATACCAAGTAAAAACAAAAAACCCAAAAATCCCAAAGTCCAATTTTTTCTCATTTTCCTCATATTATTATAAATTATTTATTTCAGTAATGATATTTAATTTCTTTAGTATCTAATCTCTAAATATTTTTTAAAAATGCCTTTTATTGACTCAACATTATTAAAAAGTTATTTTTTATACTAACGATTTAGGCAAAAATTGTTCTATTTCTTCCGGCCTTAATAATCTGACATCATTAGCAACACTTGAAAGACCATACGATTGGCCTTTAGGAATGCCAACATATTGAACCATTTTACCAATTGATTGAACTTCTTCCACTGCTGCTACTAAATCAGTATCAGAACTTACTAAATAAGCAATATCATATTTATTTTCTCGAGCAAATCTAATCATTTCTACTGCTAAACGCACATCAACACCTTTTTCATGATAAGTTTTATCGGGATGCCTAATTAATTGCCCAAGCGTAATAATAATCTTTTGTTTCTGTAATTTTCTAAATAATCTTTGTTGATTGGCATATAATTCTTCACCTTTACTATCATTTTTACGACGACCAACTACACCAAGATAATAATGAGTTTCTATTAACTCATTGGATTGAGTAATATATTCAGCAAATTCTCTAAAATTAAAGTCAAGTAAACTATATTTTCCGTCAAGCCTAGAGGTTAGCTCCCTCAATTTAAAGTAAAAATTACCACCATCAATAAAGACAAACGCTCTTTTCATAAATAAAAAAACTGCCGTCGCCCGCTGAAGCAGAGGAAGGCAGTGAGATTAACTATCATAATTATAGCGAAACCATAACTCCTGTCAAGCCCCTTTACTTTAAATTTATTCATCTTACAATTTAATAAATCCCCCATAGATTTTATTCCTTAATCACCGAGCTTTCATTTATGAAAGAGAGGTTAAGATGAATGCGAAGCATTCATCGACTGTCGAGCTTTCATTTATGAAAGAGAGGTTAAGATGAATGCGAAGCATTCATCGACTG
>CAYLHU010000044.1:0-811 GCA_964383715.1 uncultured Candidatus Saccharibacteria bacterium | reverse complement strand
TCGAGCTTTCATTTATGGAAGCAAAGGTAGAAAAGAAGACGAAGTCTTCTTTGATTAAACCGAGCCTCCGCCTTGCGAGATATACTCAATGAAGACTTTGTCTTCATTTCGACTCACTTGCTTCGCAAGTTCGTAGGCGAAGGTAAGGCGATGAAAGGGTACTTTCATCTTAACTCGCTCATAAAATGAGCTCGTAGATGAGATTTATCTCATCGCCGATTTCTCAATTAATTTTCTCTTTCTATTTGCCGCCAACAATACCGCCCTGTTCTTTGGCTTTCTGACTCGCTTCGCGAATTTCGGTTTCGCTCGGTTCCCTCTTCTCTTCTTTACATTTTTTTAATAATTGGCAAATCGGACAATCATCATAAAAATCATCGTCTTCGCCCTGACCAACCGGAAAAGCACTTTGCCCTTTTGTCCCAAAAACCACATTCCAAATTTTATTTTTTGTCTTATTTCTAATTTTTTTCTCTCTTTTCATATTTTTATTTTATGTTTTTAATCTTTCTTTTATATTTTCCTTATTTCTTTTATTATGCTCCCTCTTTGATTTGTTTTCAAATAAAAAAAGGACTTGAAATTCAAGTTCTTTTTTCACTAAACAGCCCTGAGCTTGTCGAAAGGTGGACATCGTGAACAATGTTAGAAGTATTATTCAACAAACAAAAGAGTATATCTCTATCCCCGACTTAAACCCAAAGATTTGATTTTATATATTTTCTAATAATTAATAATTAATGATCAATAAAAAAATAAAAATGCGCTTAGCATTTTTATTTTTCAGCGGTGTTTTTTGGACGAAGTTCGA
>CAYLHU010000043.1:0-2907 GCA_964383715.1 uncultured Candidatus Saccharibacteria bacterium | reverse complement strand
GACGAGCACAGCGAGGAGTTAAGATGAAAGCGAAGCTTTCATCGCCTAAGACGAGCACAGCGAGGAGTTAAGATGAAAGCGAAGCTTTCATCTCTTTAGAATGCACCCAAAAACAATATCAAGAAAAAATAATATTTTATTACACTTTTAGGACAATCGTTCTAAGGCGCAATATTTTTTGTTTTTTTATTATTGATTTTAATAAAAGATAAAAAATAGTTTTAAGGGGTTGACAAAATAATTATATTATGATACAATACAAGTGTTCTTTAATAATACAATATTAACAATAAACCTTAGGAGGTTGTCATGGAAAAGATTATGGAAGAGATCGTTATCTTCTTAACCGAACTCGATAAGTTCGTGATGTTGAGTTGTTTACTGGTGCCGATGACTGGGATACTGGTGTTGACCCTGCTAAACCAGTTGAGAAAAAGTGGCTCCAAAAGATTACTGATTCTTTATGGGGCTATGTTGACAACTAGTCTTGTCAGTGCCAGATTTGGTCCGCTTGCAGGTCTTCTTATCGGTACATTGACTGGAATGTTCGCCGGCATATTTATTTGTCCTTCTCCCCCCGATGAAGCGAACATTTCCCTTATACTTGCTGGCGTTTTCATTGGCGCATTGGTCAGCAATGGCGCTGACTTCTTCAGCGCCTATCTAGGGTTAGCAGGTGCATATTTTATATTTATAGTATGTACTTGTATCATTTCTTTTCTCTTTTCCTTTTTACTGGCAAAGTTAGTAGGGAAGATAAAAGGGGAATACCTAAAAGTCCAACTTGCCGAGTAAGAAAAGAAAACCATTGCCCGTGATATGTTTGCTATAAGTATCACGGGTTTTTTTTAAACTTATTCTCAAACAATATAACAGAATAAGAAAAATACTAATAATACAATTGGAAAAATATTAACATTTGTATCGTTTTAGGACGATCCCGATACAACCAAAATTGTCAATTTTGTAATTGTATCGAGGACCCTCGATTTTGTCACTAACGCAAAGCGTTAGACAAAATCGGGGTCGTCCTAAAACGATACAAATGCTATTTTAATTTTTATTGTTTGTATTATTAATGGAAAACTTTATTTCTTCTTTTCATTGTATCCGTGAGCGGGTGCATTTTGGGACGATCGTCTTAGAATGCACCCAAAAACAATATTAAGAAAAAATAATATTTTATTACACTTTTAGGACAATCGTTCTAAGGCGCAATATTTTTTGTTTTAGCCGATATTGATTTTATCCCCAGAAAGATGACTTGACTTGTTTTGTTCGGTTATTCTCTGTTATAATAACTTAATGTCTCCATATTAATCGAGGGTCTGTTGGACTTTGAAAGTTTAACACCCAAGCAAATTTGTTTATCAAATTTGGATATCCTCAATTGGTGTGGGAAAAGGTCGATAAAAACATTTTTAAAATAATATGATTATTCAAGATTGGTCAGCAATTACTTCAGGGGCGCTCCAAGGTCTTTGGCAGGGGTTTATAAAGTTTATCCCCCAATTGATAGGCGCCTTAATTGTCTTTATAGTGGGTTGGTTTATCGCTGTTTGGATTGGCCGACTCATTGCCGAGATTTTGAAACGACTAAGGTTTGATAAGATTTTTGAGAAAAGCAAGTGGGACGAAGCGTTAACCAAAGCGGATTTCAAAATGAAAATGTCTGATTTCATCGGCGGGATTATTAAATGGATATTGGTCATTGTTTTCTTATTGGCCGCGGTGGAAATTTTGGGTCTTAGTCAATTTGCCGGATTCTTAAAAGCGATTGTTATTTGGTTGCCTAATTTAGTGGTGGCGGTCGCAATTTTTGTGGTTGCTATAATTGTCGCTGATTTTTCAGAGAAACTAATTAAAGCAGTTGTTGAAAAAATGAAGGTTGGTTATAGCAAGTTTTTGGGCAGTTTGGTTAAATGGTCTATTTGGATTTTTGCCATTTTAGCGATCTTAACCCAGATAGGCGTAGCTAACGATATTGTCCAGATATTAATCAGCGGATTTGTGGCTCTGATTGTTATTAGTGCGGGGATTGCTTTTGGTTTAGGAGGGAGAGATGTAGCTAAAGATGTATTGGAAAACTTGAGAAGAAAGATTAAGGATTAGCCCTTGACAATCTTTCTTTATCTGTTAAACTCAAAAATAACATGGATGTTTTTGAATTAGATTTAATAAAAGAAAGCAGTTGAATTTCCTTTTTTTGAGTTAATTAAAAACTGCTTTTAACTGGAAGCAGTTTTTAAGTTTTTCCGATGGGGTGATAAGTAGTTCTTTACAAATCACTTTGTGCCTCGCGCAAGCCCACTGATAGATGCTGATTTAACTGATTAATGCTGATATATTTTATCGGCATAAATCAGCAAGGCGAGTGAAAACGAGCCAATCAGCGTAAATCAGCGGTCTCGCGCGGAGCGCGAGGTGTATATGGTTATTATTGATTACCGGCTAATGTTTTAAATCATAAGCAGGTTTTTTTAAAGGCAAATGGAGGATGCCTTGGAAGCGGGAGGCGATGAAGGACGTGGTGTGGCTGCGAAAAGCCTCGGGGAAGTGCTTAACAACTTTTGATCCGGGGATTTCCGAATGGGGAAACCCAGCATTGTCAAACAATGCTACCTGCCATTTATGGCGGGGGCGAACTCGGGGAAGTGAAACATCTCAGTACCCGAAGGAAAAGAAAACAAACATCGTGTCTCACTATTGTTCGACACTAAATTTCTAATTTTTAATTTCTAATTTCTAATCAATTTCTAATTTTTAATTTCTAATGACTAAAATATTTTTTGGGATTTGGGAGTTAGATATTGGGATTTAATTAGTAATTAGTAATTAGTTATTAGTTATTTCCGTGGCGAGCGGTAGCGAGACACGGTGATATTTCCTTAGTAGCGGCGAGCGAAA
>CAYLHU010000042.1:0-3051 GCA_964383715.1 uncultured Candidatus Saccharibacteria bacterium | reverse complement strand
ATTATCTGGGATGACAGGGACAGCTCAAACTTCAGCTGAAGAATTTGAAAAAGTTTATAAATTGGAAATTATATCGGTCCCAACTAATAAGCCCCTAATTAGGGAAAACTTGAGTGACAGGGTCTATAAGACAGAAATGGGGAAATTCAAAGCAATTATTAAAGAGGTCAGAGAAAGGAATCAACGGGGTCAGCCGGTTTTAATCGGAACTAATTCAATTGAAAAGAATGAATTACTGGTTAAGATGCTTGAAAGAGAGGGAATTTCCTGCCGAGTTCTAAATGCCAAATATCATCAAAAAGAAGGAGAAATAATTGCTCAAGCTGGTCGTGAAGGGCAGGTGACAGTGGCTACTAATATGGCTGGTCGAGGAGTGGATATTGTATTAGGTGGCAATCCACCCGATTCTGAAGAAGCAGAGAAGGTAAAAGGAGTGGGGGGGCTTTTCGTTATCGGCGCCCAACGTCACGAGGCCCGAAGAATTGATAATCAATTAAGGGGAAGGAGCGGTCGCCAGGGCGATCCAGGTTCTTCTTGTTTCTTTATTTCTTTGGAAGACGATATTTTAAGAATTTTTGGCGGAGATAGAATAAAAAACTTAGTAGAGATTTTAAAAATTCCCGAAGACCAACCGATTGAAGCAAAAATTCTTTCTGGAGCGATAGAGAAGTCCCAAGGCAGGGTGGAAGGAATGAATTTTGACCTTAGAAATCATATTTTAGAATATGATGATGTTGCCTCTAAACATAGAAACAAGATTTACACTCTTCGAAGAGAGGTCTTGACCAAAAATTATAAACAACTTCGCGACTTTGTCTTAGGGCTTATTGCCAATGAGGTTAAGAAAATAATTGAGTCCTATTCGGAAGAAGATGAAGGGTGGTTTGATAAAGAAAGGGTTTTAGAAGAATTAAAAACCATTTTTCCTTTAAAAGACGAGGATTTTTCTCAATTAGAAAAACTTTCTTTAGACCAAAAAATAAAAAATATCAAGGATTTAATTGGGAATTATTTTCAAAATAAAGAAGAAAAAGAAGGAGCGGAAAATATGGAAAAAATTCTAAGATTTATTTGTCTAAAAACAATAGATATTTTTTGGTCAGAACATTTAGAAACAATGAGTTGTCTTAAGGACTCGGTAAGGTTGAGGGCTTATGGAGGGCGAGACCCTTTAGTTGAATATAAAAGCGAGGGACATAAAATTTTTCAAGAAGTTCAAGGTTTAATTAATTCTCAAATTAGCCGAACGGTTTTTAAGATTTCTATAACAAGTTCATAAAAACAAAAGGAGGACTTTTATTCTTGTGAGTTCATAAAAAGATACAAAAAAGAAGTTTTTGTAATTAGAGACAGTCCTTGTAAGCCGTAAAAAAATTTGCTAAAGTCAAGAAATATGTTTCAAGGAAAGAATAAGATTAATTTAATAATAATTATTGCGGTCTCTCTTTTTAGTTTTGCCGTGATTTTTCCTCAGTACTGTAATTGGGTTCTTGATTATTTAAACTTGGGGTTGCCCCATATCAGCGAAAAACCTTTTAGATTAGGGCTTGACCTTGAAGGAGGGAGCCATTTGGTTTATGAAGCCGATTTAGAAGGGGTTCCCCTTAAAGAAAGAGACGAGAGAATGCAGGGCTTGAGGGATATTATAGAAAGAAGAGTGAGGGAAAGGGGTTCTTATGGTTTAGGGGTAACCGAACCTGAAGTAAGAACCCAGAAGATAAAGGACTCATATCGTTTAATTATCGAACTTCCGGGCGTGAAAAATGTTGAGGAAGCGATTAAAGAAATAGGAAAGACCCCTTATTTGGAGTTTAAAGAAGAAAGATTGAAATCCGAAAGAGAGACGATTATTAAAGAGCAGTTGGGGGAAGATTCTGAAAGTGTTCAATTAGATGTGGTCTGTTCTATCCCTGATTTTTTATTTCAATTCATAAATCTTTATGGCGAGGACCCTTGCTTTCAAGCAACCAAACTCACAGGACAATACTTAAAAGAAGCGAAATTAGAGTTTAATCAAACAACATTGGAGCCGGAGGTTTCTTTAGAGTTTAATAAAGAAGGCAGTAAGATTTTTGAGGATTTAACTTCTCAAAACATAGGCAAGGTCTTAGCCATTTATATTGATAATTCTCCGATTTCTTTACCTGTGGTTAGAGAATCTATTTCTGGAGGGAAAGCTCAAATTAGTGGGAGTTTTAATGTTGAAGAAGCGAAAGGGCTCACTCGAAATCTTAACGCCGGGGCTCTCACTGTTCGTATTAATTTGATTTCCCAAACGACAGTCGGCCCCACTTTAGGTTCAATTTCTTTAAAAAAATCGCTTCAAGCCGGCACCTTTGGTTTTTTGGGAGTAATTTTATTTATTATTTTGTTTTATCGGCTTTCGGGGGTCTTAGCCAGTTTAGCTTTAGTTATCTATGCGGGGGCCTTGTTGAGTTTATTTAAAATTATTCCAGTAACTCTCACATTAGCCGGAATAGGAGGAGCAATTTTGTCGGTAGGAATGGCTGTTGACGCCAATGTTTTAATTTTTGAAAGAATGAAAGAAGAAAGAAAAAGCGGCGAAAGTTTTTCCAAATCTCTGGAAGTCGGTTTCTCCCGGGCTTGGCCATCTATTAGAGACAGTAATTTTACCACTTTAATCGTTGCCTTGATAATGTTTTCCTTCGGAACAAGTTTTGTGAAGGCCTTTGCTTTAACTTTAATTTTAGGGATATTGATAAGTTTATTTTCCTCTCTTTTTGTGACTAAAAGTTTTTTAAAATTGTTTGTTAGAACAAAAATATCAAATATAAAATGGCTTTGGAGCTAAAGAGTTTTGCCTAAATTTCAAATACGACCTGTATAGCAGGTGAGTTAAGATGAAGACGAAGTCTTCATTACTGTCAAATCAAGCCCAAAATCCAAAAGAATTCTAAATAATAAAGTTCAATTTCCAATTTCTAATTTCCAATTTTCAATGAAATTAAATTAATTAGTTTGTTTGAAAATTGAAAACCGAGTTTTCACGAGCAAAGATTTTTGAAAAAATCTTTTTTAAAAATTTTAATT
>CAYLHU010000041.1:0-3199 GCA_964383715.1 uncultured Candidatus Saccharibacteria bacterium | reverse complement strand
CCAACTAACCAACTAATCGGCATATTTATTTATCTCTATTATTTATAACAAATCCTGACGATCGTCAGGATTTGTTATAAATAGAATGGGTATATAGGACAAGGGTAAAAACAAAAAAAATAACAAATCTCGCCGATCGGCAAAATTTGTTATAAAAAGATAATTTGTTATAAAAAGATAATAGGATTGCTTTTATTAAACTGATTACCTTGTTATAATAATATAAAGACAAGACTGTATGAGAAACGAGAAATATCTTTTTCAAAAGAAAAAAGTAAGCTTTACAAAACAGCTTTTTGAGAAAGGACTAAATACCTCTGCTCTTGTTTTATTCGCACTGAAGGAAAGCGGGGAAGATTTTCTGAGGGGACTGCCAAGTTCTTATCCAGGATTTGAGTCATTAAAAGAAATATTTGGTGTCAATAATAAAAATAAAAAATTTACAAAAGAAAAAGTTTTAGTCAATATTTCTAGATTGGAAAAACAAGGGTTAATCAGAAAAGAATCAACTAAAAAAATTTATTTTTTAACAGAAAAAGGCAAAAAATTAGTAGGTTATATTAAGGACAGATATTCAATACTGAATAAAAAATGGGATGGAAAAATAAGAATAGTAATTTTTGATATCCCGGAAAAGGAAAGATATCACCGAGAATGGCTTCGCGACGAGTTATCTTTACTTGAATTTAAAGAATTACAAAAGAGTGTTTATGCGGGAAAATTTCCCCTGCCAAAAGATTTTTATCAAGACATAATCAGATTTGGAATTAGTGACTGTGTTTTTGTTTTTACCGTCAATGATATTGATAAAAGACAGAGGGTGATTGATTTTTTGGAAAAATAGTACCCAAGAAGGTCACCATAAGACAAGAAAAAGATGTTTTATAACAAATCCTGACGATCGTCAGGATTTGTTATAAATAGAATGGGTATATAGGACAAGGGTAAAAACAAAAAAAATAACAAATCTCGCCGATCGGCGAGATTTGTTATATCTTTTGTCTTTCTATTTTTCATCTTTTTCTTCCTATCTCTCTATTTATCTATCTCTCTATCTCTCTATTTATCTATCTCTCTATCTCTCTATCTCTCTATTTCTCTATCTCTCTATCTCTCTATTTCTCTATCTCTCTATCTCTCTATCTCTCTATCTCTCGTCTTCTCTCCCGCTTCTCGTTCTTGTTATCTCTATTATTTTATTGGTTTGATTATTTTGCTATAATGCCATAAAGGAATTGATCAAGATAAAAATTTAAGGACTTGATGAAATGATGGTTATTTTACCTAATTTAATTGTTTTTATTTTTGGAGCTTGCGTTGGAAGTTTTTTAAATTGCGTAATTTATCGTATTTCTCTCAAGGATAAATCGCTTATAAAAGATAACAACCTAAGCGATTCCTCCCGAGATAAACCGAGTTTTTTAAAGGGGAGGTCTTTTTGTCCTCGTTGCCACCAGACATTGAGATGGTATGACCTGATTCCGATTTTTAGTTTTGTATTTTTAGGGGGAAAGTGTCGTTATTGTCACCAGAAAATATCATGGCAATACCCAGTAGTCGAAATAGCAACAGGATTGATATTTCTTCTAATTATCATTTATCATTTATCATTTATTAATTTTTTATATCTATCAATAATTTCTTGCTTTTTAATAATTATTGCTGTTTATGACCTAAGGCACTATATTATTCCTGACGAAGTAATTTATCCGGCTATAATTATAGCTCTAATTTTTAATATTCAATATGTGATGAGGGCTCCATTCTCATCTTTACTCGCTCGCTCCGCTCGCTCGTTTTCAATTTTCAATCAATTTTCAATTCTCAATTTTCAAAAAGTTTTCCTTTCCCCATTATTGGCGGGGATAGGGGCGGGAGGGTTCTTTTTCTTGATTTGGTTCATATCCCGTGGTAAATGGATGGGGCTGGGAGATGCTAAGATAGGATTTTTAATGGGACTTTTTTTAGGTTTTCCCAATATTTTAGTTGCTTTATTTTTGTCTTTTTTATTCGGAGCGATTTTGGGGTTGTTTTTGATGGGCTTGGGGAAAAAGAATATGAAAAGCCAATTACCATTCGGTCCCTTTTTGGTCACTGGAACATTTGTTGCCTTATTTTGGGGTGAAAGGATAATCAATTGGTATCTATTTATATAAATTTTTAATTTTCAATTTTTAATTTTCAATGAATTTTCAATTTCCAATTTTCAAACAATCAAAGGGGTTCACTCTTATAGAGATATTAATAGTGTTATTCATTATCGCTTTTTTGTCGGCTGTTTTATTGATAGGCAGAAGTAGCGGAGAAAAAAAATTGGCTTTAGACAGAATGGCTTATCAATTATCTCAAGACATCAGAGAGGTTCAAAAAATGGTGATGGGAGCGGAAGAGTTTGATTGTGGAGAAGGTGTTTTGACTTATAGCTTCGGCCTTTATTTCGAAGATGACTGGATAGACCGTTATGTTATTTTTGCTGATTGCAATTCAAATCAGGAGAGGGATAGCGCTGATTCCGATATCCGCCAATTTGAATTAGAAGAAGGAATTAATATTTCCGCCTTATCTCCTTCTTCTCCTCTTGATATCGTCTTTGGTCCGCCCGACCCTATGGTCTATATTAATGGAGAAAATTGGGGACAGGATGCTCAAATAAGTATTTCCTTCGATTCAAGTATTAAAAATGTAAAATTAAATTCGGCGGGGAGAGTTGAGAGAGAATAAAAGGAATGTCTAATTACTAATTGTCCTAATTGATCTAATCAATGCCCAACCCCCAATTAGAATTAAAATTCTAAACTCTAAATCTTAAACTCTAAACAAATTCAAAATTCAAATATTAAAACCTATAATAATTATGTTTTGGATTTTGAACATTTGGATTTAGATATTATTTAGAATTTAGATATTAGGATTTAGGATTTGATTAGGATTTGGGAATTAGGGTTTAGGATTTAATTGTTCTCAAAGAGAACTTTGTTCTCTTTTCTACCTTCGTTTACGAACCCACGAAGTGGGTGAGTTAAGATGAGGGTAATCCCTCATCGCCTATGAACTTGCGAAGCAAGTGAGTCGAAATGAACACGAAGTGTTCATTGAGTATATCTCACTCCGCGAAAGCTCGGTATAAGTCAAAGAGGACTTTGTCCTCTTTTCCACCTTCGTTTACGAACCCACGAAGTGGGTGAGTCAAGATGAGGGT
>CAYLHU010000040.1:0-3230 GCA_964383715.1 uncultured Candidatus Saccharibacteria bacterium | reverse complement strand
TAAGATTGCCAGAGATATTTGGAGATAAAATTTTCGTTGTTAAAGACAGAATGAACTCTCGAAAAGGGGATTTTCATATAGACATTTGGTTTCCTTCCCGCCAAGAGGCCTTAGAGTTCGGCTCAAAGCTCACCAATATGGATGTCTTTTATGACTAAGAGTATAAACTCCCATTTATAAATTAATTTATAAGAAAACAAGAAATCCGCGACTTAGCGGATTTTTTAATTTCCTTTATTCAGTTTATTGTACTGATAATAATTCCCCAATGACTTTATTGTCGAAAATTCTCTACATAGATAAAACTAGAACAAGTTTTTCTTTGACAATAAATTCTTTTTAAAAATAAAAAGGATATGACAGAGTAATTTTGTCATATCCTCTTACCAAAGATTTACCACCTGCTTGATTGCTATTTTATCTATTACCCCATTTTCTATAGCAACCGTAAGATTAGAAAGAGGCTCAGGTTCAAGATAAAACAACTCTAGCAACTTCCTTCGTTTGTTTTTTCTGACAACCAGATTGACAAGTTTCTTTCTCGCTTCTTCACTAGTCGCACTTTCCTCTATAAGAATCTCATAATCTCGTGGGAAAGCCACAAATTCTAGTCCTGCTTCTGCAACAAGTTTCTTTTCACTAGTGTAAAACAGGAAAAGCATTGTACCAAAATCCATTCTTTGTCTTGTGAGTTCATTTAGGCGCACTTCTATCGATGCTCGTTGACCAAACATAAGTTTACCTGAAATCGAAATAACGAACGCAGGGCTATATGCTCTGGTACGTGACTCTTTTCCCGTCGAAGCACAATAGAATTTTCGGGCAGCAAAGGCCATTTGATAGCAAACTTCCCAATAATTGTGCTCATTCAGAATTGGCTGTGGAGGGTCTAAAACCATCCAGTTCCAGTTGTTCAGAATGGCAGCACGGAATACCGGGTAATTAGCATATTGCATAATTTTACCAACTACCACATGATTCTGGAACACTCTGCCTACCACACTTTTTAATTCGGGGTCATAACCCTCTTTGGACAAGTGACCATCGAAAATCTGATGAAATTTTTGTACCTTCTCTTCTGAAATTAGAATTTTTAACTCTTCCATTTTGCTAAGCAGCCTTGGCAGATTTCTCATTTTCTCACCTCCTTTGTTTTTTTTAATGTTCAAATTTCCACGATCTCGTGGTCGTGGTAAGGATTATTAATTGCGACTTCCAATAACACCTAATCTTGGCATAATCACAGAAAAAAGTCAAGCCCGGAAAACAAAAAACAGAAATTCTTGAGAATTTCTATGATAAACAATATAAAAAAAATTTCTTCGCCTACCAAAATTCTATTCACAAAACTTAAGCGGGCAAGTAAAATGAAGTTTCCTTCTCTGCCAAATCTACAAATGGATAAATAAACCAATGTTTTTATAGACCCACTTTATAGTTAAGGTAAATTTTTATACTTAGAGATTTTTGGCTTTAAATTTTTTATTTTTTTATTTGTGTAGTGTTCCTCTCTCAATCTTTGAAAAATATTTCTGAAATTATTGACGAAAGAGTCAACCGGACCGAGAAAAAGCGGTTCTAAATCCTTTTTTAACCCCCCTTTTAACCTTCTTTTAGAAATAAAAAGGGCAACCTCATCAAAAACATCTCCAATTGAACCTTTTACGCCTTTCAATTTTAACATTTTTTCATTTGGCAATATTTTTTCCTCCATATACCAAATTAAGTCATAAAAATCCCTGCCCTTAAAATCTACCTTTTCTTCCTCTTTGCCAACAACGAAACCTTTTGGGCTTCTGTCTAAAATTGCTGCTAATTTAGAAGCGAATAAGGTTGGCAAATCATAATGTTTAACAACAAAACTTCTCCCGTATTTTGATTTTAAGGTTAAAATCGGAGTTAATTTACCCAAATATTTTTTAGACACGGACATAATATCTATTCTAATTTTCAATGTTTCATCTTTTTGCGCGGGCAGTCCAATTTCATTCATCAAAGGAAAATTTAAAAAGATACGATTTACATTCTTGCCTCTTTTTTCTCCTCTTATGTAAAATTTATCTTTCAATTTCAGATTTGCGCTGAAATATTTTTCTAATGATTTTTTAAGTTTATTAAAATCCATTCCTTCGTCCGCTTCAAAATCTAAATCAATAGACATTCTCGGCAAATCATAAACAATCCTTAAACAACTGTCACCGTAAAATATCATATCCTTAAATTCGGAGTTATAAATAAAATCTAAAACAAAATAATGAAGGTACTCTTTTAATTTATTACGGATATTAATAAAAGAAGTTTCTCCTTTGGATTCCTCAACAATTTTTTTCATTTCTAAAATTATATTTTCCATAAGTTTTCTATACCTTAAAAAGTTTTAAGGTAAGTTCAATTAACATCTTATTTTTTGACAATTCACAATACTTTCTAAATTCCGCAATATCTTTTTTACCGAATATTTCCAAGTTCAATCGCTCTCTTTCTATCACGACCTCTGTCTTTATTTTTACTTTGGAGTATTTGATGTATAAATAATCAAACAGCGACTTGGCTAAAGTAGCAACATAAATCGGTTCGTTGTTGTAAAGCAATCTTTTGTAGCCGGTATACAATTTAGGCGATATTGAATAATAAAAAAAGTTACTTATTTTATTATAATATTTACGAGTTGTTTTTGTAGTTATTGAAGTGATGGGAAAGGTAATGTCCGTCAAGACCCCTTTATTTTGCAAGACAAAAGTGCCGGAAACATACGAAGGATAACGCAAAACATTTGCCAAATAGTAAGGGTAATTCATATCGGCGTCATGTTCCTTCTCGTATTCTTTGGAGACATAAAAGCCCTTTTTCAATTTAACAATAAGCCCTTTTTCGTGCCATCGGGTGATTTTACGATAAATGGAACTTTTTTTAAGATGAGGCAAAAGTGCTTCAAGATTTGAAGTTCTAAAATAAGGCAATTTATTTAGTTGGATTAATGTTTTATTCATATTCCTGAATAGGGACACTTTATGTCTATATTGTAGAATACAGAAAAGACCCTGTCAAGAGAAAAAATCCGCAACTTCACGGATTTTTTTGTTTCTTTTTATCTTTTATTTTTCATTTTACGCTTTACATTTTTCACTTCCAATGTGTGCCGCGGGTGGGACTCGAACCCACATGGACAAAGTCCACACGATTTTAAGTCGTGCGCGTAATGCCAATTCCGCCACCGCGGCAAATTTTGA
>CAYLHU010000039.1:0-3464 GCA_964383715.1 uncultured Candidatus Saccharibacteria bacterium | reverse complement strand
TACGAGTCCACGAGGTAGACGAGTCAAGATGAGAGTAATCTCTCATCGCCTGCGAATCCACGAAGTGGGTGAGCCGAAATGACAGCAGAGCTGTCATTGAGCGTTTCGCAAACTCGTTTTGGATTTTGGGCTTGATTTGTCATTTGAAATTTGGATTTTGGATTTATAAAGTAATTGGGAATTGGGAATTGGGACTTGATTAGAAATTAAGGTAATTAGAAATTAGATATTTTCATTTATGAACTATCAAACAAAACTTAAAAATCTTTTGGAAAAGGTCATTGAGTCCAAGGCCTCGGATTTACATATTTCAGTCGGCCATCCTCCAATATTAAGAATAGAAAGAAATTTAATTGATATAGAGGGGGAGAGAGTCATTACTTCTCAAGATTCTCGAGAGTTGGCTAATGTCTTAATGAAAGATTCTCTTGGAGAAATACTCTTTCAAAAAAAGGAAGTTGATTTTGGCTATAGCTTTGAAGGCGGAGCTAGATTTAGAGTGAATATTTATTTTGAAAATGGGAATGTCTCTATTGCGGCTCGATTTATTCCTCAAAAAATTAGAACGATTGACGAGTTGAACCTTCCTTCTATCTTACACGAAATAGTTGAGGCCTCTCAAGGATTTGTTTTGGTTACCGGGGCGTCTTCTCAAGGAAAGTCAACTACCTTAGCCGCTTTGATTGATGGGATAAATCAAAAACGTCGAGAACATATCATTACCATTGAGGACCCGGTAGAATATCTTTTTCAAGATAAAAAGTCAATTATAAATCAAAGAGAAGTTGGTCGGGACACTCTAAGTTTTGGTCGGGCTTTAAGGGCGACTCTTAGGGAAGACCCTGATGTAATTATGGTTGGAGAAATGAGGGATTTGGAGACAATCTCGATCGCCATAACAGCGGCTGAAACGGGGCACCTAGTCTTTGCTACCCTTCATACCAATTCGACCAATCAAACTATTTATCGGATAATAGACGCTTTTCCTGCTCACCAGCAAAATCAAATTAGAACTCAACTTTCATCATCTTTATTAGCGGTAATTTCTCAAAGATTAGTGCCAACAATAGAAGGGTCTATACTTCCAGCTTGCGAAGTTATGTTTAATAATTCCGCTGTTGCCAACCTAATTAGAGAAAATAAAATTCATGAGATTCCCTCTGTTATTGAAACATCAGCTGAAGCGGGAATGATTCCTTTTAATAAGTCCTTAGCCAATTTAGTGAAGGAAGGGAAAATTGAAAAGGAAACAGCAATAAGGTATTCTCTTAATCCTCGGGATTTGGAAAGCAGATTGAGAGAAAAATAATTTTATGCGCTATAATTACAAAGCTAGAACCAAAGATGGGAAAGTGAGGGGAGGAACAATAGAGGCCCCTTCTCGGGAGATAGCTCTTTCTATTTTAGAAAAGTATCAGCTTTACACAACTTCCTTGGAAGAAGCAAAAAAGACGGGACTTTTAGGAAAAAGCTTTTCTTTTCGCCGAGTTTCCAATAAGGATGTTGTTATGTTCACCCGCCAATTTTCAATTATGTTAAAGTCGGCGATTTCTCCATTGGAGGCATTGAGGGCTCAAGTTAATCAAGTTGAAAATCCTGAATTTCGAGAAAAGATTGTTAAAATGGCTGAAATAATAGAAAGTGGAAGTAGTTTGAGTCAAGCATTTTCTCTTTTCCCAAAAATCTTTGACCCTTTTTATGTGAGCATTGTTAAATCAGGAGAAGCAACAGGGAAAATGGCTGATTCTTTATCCTATTTAGCCGAACATATAGAAAGGGATTATAATCTTAGCCGAAAGATAAAAGGGGCGATGATTTATCCCGCTTTCATAATAGTTGTTTTTATTGGAGTTTTCTTTTTGGCCGTCTTTTTTATCATTCCTAACTTAACAGCTGTCTTAGAGGACTTTGGCGGGGAACTTCCTTTTACAACAAGAATGATTATTTTTATTTCTGATTTTTCCCGAAAGGGGGGCTGGATTTTAATAATGGCTCTTTTAGGAACAATTTTTATTTTGCCTTCCTATCTGAAAAAGAAAAAATCCACCCAGGACTTTTATTATAAGTTTGTCTTATCTCTTCCGGTCATCGGGGAGTTTCAGAAAAAAGTTCAACTAACTAAAATTGCCGAAAACCTTTCGGTTTTAATTTCCAGTGGGTTGCCCATCACCCAGGCCCTGAAAATCATTGAGGAAATAATGGTTAATTCTATTTACAAAAATATTATTAGAGAAACCGCTGAAAAGGTTTCCCGAGGGGAAAAAATCAGTTCCGTTTTTTTTCAATACCCGAAACAAATTCCTTCATTTACTTACCAGATGATTTCCACCGGGGAAGAAACGGGGCGGTTGGACGAAATTTTAATGAGCGTTGTTGATTTCTACCAACAGGAGATAGAAAGAACGACCGATAATCTAACTAGTATAATAGAGCCATTTTTATTGATATTTTTAGGATTGGGGGTTGGTGTTTTAGCGGTGGCTATTTTTATTCCTTTATTTAAAGTCGGAATGGGAGGGATGGCGATGTAAGTCAAAGAGGTTTCACCTCTTTTCCACCTCACTCCTCTGCGGGGAGCTCGGTGTAAGTCAAAGAGGTTTCACCTCTTTTCCACCTCACTCCCTTGCAGGGAGCTCGGTTCTTGACTTTTATATCTAAAAGGTTGAAAATAAGTAAAAGGAAAAAATAATATTCCATTGTCGCAGTTGTTGAAGTAATATTCTGTTTGAGACCAAAAGGTCGGCGGAAATAATTTCGACATCGATTCAATGTCGGCATTGGGACGATAAAGGTCGGTAAATTATAATAATTTAGAGATAGGCGAAGAAATAAATTTCTTCTTTATTCTTCGCTATCGCTCAAATTTATGAAAAAAGGTTTTACTTTGATTGAGTTGTTGGTTGTTATCGCTATTATTGGTATTTTAGCTTCGGTTGTTTTAGTTAGTTTTCCCGGAGCGACCAAGAAAGCCAAAGATGCTCGGGTTATTTCGGCTATTTCTCAATCTCGGACAGTAATGGAATATGTTTGTGCTTCGGAAGGTTGTGCTGATTTTTCCCTCGCTCACGCAGATATGCTTTCATTGGCGGCTGAAATAAAAGCTAACGACAAGGGCGGTGTTGTTGCGACAGTAGTTGTTAGTGGAGAGAATGTTTGTATCTCTGCTCCTGTTAACTCCGATGCCATAGGTACCTATTATTGTGCTGATAGAACAGGGCTTGCCGGTTATTCGGCAACTGCCTGCGCAACCGGTCTTTGCCCAGCAATAACTTCTCCTTAGGGGAATATCTTGTTTTTGAAAATTAAAAACTGTCCTTTTCCTATGGGCAGTTTTTATTTGTTTTCTTTATTTATCTATTATTTTTTTATTTGTTATCTCCTTTTCTCATTCATTCATTAATTAATTAATCCAACTAACCAACTAATCGGCATATTTATTTATCTCTATTATTTATAACAAATCC
>CAYLHU010000038.1:0-3510 GCA_964383715.1 uncultured Candidatus Saccharibacteria bacterium | reverse complement strand
TCTATTATGGAAAAAGCCAGGGCTACACAATTTGACCCTCATCTATTAGATATTTTCCTTCGTTGTTTTAAAAAAGGGGAAATAGAGTTAAAAAAAACTAAATTTCTTTAATGTTTAAAACATCTTGTGCCGGTAAGAACCATGACCAGATTATTCTCATTTACGGCATCAATAACTTCCTGGTCGCGCTTTGAACCGCCCGGTTGTATAATCGCAGTTACGCCTGCTTTTGCCGCTTCATCCACACCATCCCTAAACGGGAAGAATGCATCAGAGGCCAGACAAGAATTATTAGAACGCTCTTTGGATTTCATCACAGCTATTTTCACAGAATCAACCCGGCTCATCTGTCCGGCTCCAACCCCTACTATTTGTTTATCTTTGGTTAAAACAATGGCATTGGATTTGATATGCTTTACTGTTTTCCAGGCAAAAAGTAATTCTTCCAATTCTTTTTGCGTAGGTTTTTTTTCACTGACTACCTTCAGGTCTTCAATTTTAAGTTCCTGCAGATTTCTATCCTGCACCAGGAATCCACCCGATATTTTTTTGATATCTTTTACTTGCATATCTGTTGTTGATAAATCGCCAACTTCTATTATCCGACGATTCTTCTTTTTTCTTAATATTTCCAAAGCATCCTCTTTGAAATCAGGTGCCAAAATCGCTTCTACGAATGTCGTGTCGTTAATCAGGTGAGCAAGTTCAACATCCACCACTCTATTTGTTCCGATTATACTTCCATAAGCAGAGAGGGGGTCTCCCTCATAAGCTTTTTGATAAGCAACTTGAATGGAATCAGCTGATGCCAATCCACAGGGATTGGTGTGTTTGACAAAAACAACAGTTGGTTCGTTGAAATCTTTGATGATTTCCAATACGCCATTTAAATCAACCAGGTTATTGAAAGACAGTTCCTTGCCGCCCAGTTGTATGGCATTACCAAGATTAGCTTCATTGACAAAAGGTTCCCGGTAAAAAGAAGCACTTTGATGCGGATTTTCTCCGTAGCGTAAATCCATTTTCTTTTTAGCAAGCAAATTTATATTTGAAGGAAATGAACTTTCTTCTTCGACCATGTTTTTTCTTAAATATTTACTGATTATAGTATCGTAATAAGCAGTATGTTCAAAGACTTTTACTGCCAAATCCTTTTTGGTCTTTAAGGATATCTCGCCGTCATTCTCTTTCAATTCTTTGATGATTGCTGGATAGCCTTCCGGTTGAATAACCACGGTGATATCCTGGTAATTCTTGGCTGCCGCCCGTAAAAGTGAAGGTCCGCCAATATCTATATTTTCAATCGCTTCATCAAGGGTCACTTCTTTTTTGGAAATGGTTTTTTCAAAAGGATATAAATTGACCACCACCAAATCTATCTGATCCACCTTTTGTTCTGCTATTTGTTTTTGGTGGAGAGCACTTTCTCTTTTGGCTAATATTCCTCCAAAAATAAAGGGATGCAAAGTCTTTACTCTTCCTTCCAGTATTTCCGGGAAGCCGGTTACTTCGTAAATCAAGGTTACTTTGATTCTCTCTTTTTGAAGAGTACGCGCAGTTCCCCCGGTAGATATGATTTCAATGCCTAATTCTTCCAATCCTCTGGCAAAATCAATAATACCCTCTTTATCAGAAACGCTTATAATGGCACGTTTTATTTTTGTCATCTTCTTTCTCCCTTTCCTTTTTTGATTTCATCATTAAATCATAATTTATATTGTCCATTGTCTATTCAGAGATTATCCCGAGTTCCCGTCTTTATGGGAAGGACTTTTTTTACTTTACTGCTTTTTGGGCAATATCTTTCCGATAATACATATCTTCGAAATAAATTTTTTCAATACCTTCGTAAGCCTTTTTTTTAGCTTCCTTTATATTTTCCGCCCAGGCGGTAACTCCCAATACTCTTCCACCGGAGGTTACTATTTCCCCTTTTTGGAATTTCGTGCCGGCATGAAAGACAAATATATCTTTTTTATTTTCAAGTTTTTCTAATCCGGAAATTCTTTTTCCTTTTTGATAACTGGCAGGATAACCTCCTGAAGCTGCAATCACACAAACAACGGGAGTATTTTTCCATTTTATATTTATTTTAGACAATTGACCTTCTATTACAGCTGTAAATATTTCAACGATGTCTGTCTCGAGTTCTGGTAAAAGAACCTGGGTTTCAGGGTCACCAAACCGGGCATTAAATTCCAATACTTTTATTCCTTCTTTGGCAAAAACCAATCCGGCATAAATGACACCTTTGTATTCCCGGCCTTCTTTTTTCAATCCGGAGATAATTGGTTTCAAAACATCTTCCAAAACTTTATTTTTAGAATTATCATCATAAAATGAAACAGGAGAATAAGCACCCATTCCTCCGGTATTTGGTCCCTGGTCATGGTCGTATATTTTTTTATGATCCTGTGATGAAACCATAGGGACAACATTTTCACCGTCACTAAAAGCCAACACCGACACCTCTTCTCCCTCTAAATAGTCCTCCACAATCACTTGTCGGCCGGCATCTCCAAATATTTTTTCATTCATGAGAGAGTCAAGGGATGTTCGGGCTTCTTCAATGTTACGCACGATAAATACTCCCTTACCTGCAGCTAAACCGTCTGCTTTTAATACCAGGGGAAATTGCCTTTTTCTGATATAGTCAAGCGCTTCATTATTATCGTTAAAAGCACAGTAATTGGCAGTGGGAATATTATATTTTTTCATCATATACTTAGAAAAAACTTTACTTGATTCTATCTCTGTTGCACTTTTTGTAGGACCGAATATTTTCAATCCTCTTTTGGTAAACTCATCGACTATCCCCATGGATAGTGATAATTCCGGACCGACTACGGTTAAGTCAATTTTTATTTCCTGTGCAAAATCAGCTAATGCCGTTATCTTGTCAGGTCTTATATCGATACATTGTGCTATTTGAGAAATTCCGGCATTACCCGGGGCACAATATATTTTCGAGACTCTAGGGCTTTGTTTTATTTTCCACACCAGAGCATGTTCCCGGCCGCCGCTGCCTATCACTAATATTTTCATTTTAATATTCCCTTTCTTTAATAAAAACCCTTCTTCCATTTATCTCTAATCTTTCCTCTGCAAATAATTGAATGGCACGGGGATAAATCTTATGTTCTTCTTTTAAAATCCTTTTTGCCAAAGTCTCTTCAGTGTCACCCTCTTTTACTTTCACTGCCTTTTGCATGATGATAGGACCGGAATCCAATCCTTCGTCAACAAAATGAACCGTGCAGCCGGAAACTTTTACACCATAATCAATGGCTTGTTTTTGGACATGTAGTCCGGGAAAAGAAGGCAGTAAGGCAGGATGAATATTCATAATCTTATTTTTATAGCTTCTTATAAAATAGGGGCTCAAAATTCTCATGTACCCGGCCAGAACTACTAGTTCAATTTTATTCTCTTTTAGGGTTTTGATTATCTCTTTTTCGTAATCTTCCCTGTTTTTAAATTCCTTAAAATGAATATAGCGGGTATCGATAT
>CAYLHU010000037.1:1160-3538 GCA_964383715.1 uncultured Candidatus Saccharibacteria bacterium | reverse complement strand
TTGGATTTTGGATTTATAAAGTAATTTGGATTTTGGTATTTGGTCATTGGGATTTGTTTAGGATTTAGAAATTAGGATTTAGGGTTTGATTGGGATTTGGGATTTGGGATTTGGTCATTGGGATTTTATTAGACATTAGAACAATTAGGGCAATTAGACATTTTATTACCCTACCCAATATTTTTTCTTGGTCATTTCGTCTTTTTTCGTTTCTATCTTATCTATGTATTCCCGAGCTGATTTTGTTAGGACATCAAGTTCTTTATCGGACAAATGTCCTAACCTTTCAATTTCTTTTCCTAAGTATGTCCTATCATTTTTGCTTGGTTCTTCCAACACTTGTCCCAATAAGCAGTCCAAAATCTGTCCTATCTTCTGTCCGGGCTTGATTTGTAAAACATCCATTATATCGTTGCCGGACATCTTTAATGTCCTAACAGAAATAGGGTCTTGGGACACCTTTTCAAATAAATATCTTAAATGCCTTAATTTGTAGGGTTCCGCTTTGGGGACACCTGAGCCAATTCTATCTGATTGCCTCACTTCTAAAAGTTCATCTATATTCTCCGACCCGGTTTTTCTCAAAAGACGCCTAACCGAAGAATCTCCCACCTCTCCGACATTATAATAAAAAAGATGATGGCGAACTAATTTCACGACTTTATCAATCTCTTTTTTAGGAAACTTCAATCTGCTTAAAATCTGGTATGTCATTTGGGCTCCGACAATTTCATGGTTATAAAAAGTTGAATCAACCCCTTCGCCCGCCTTTGTTCTCGGTTTGCCAATATCATGCAAAAGAGTAGCCAATCTGACATATTTAGAAAATTTTTTCCGACAACTATAATTCAAACTTAATAAATTATGCTGATAAATCTGGTAAATATGATGCTTATTTTGGTCAACGGCAAATCCTTCTTCTAATTCAGGAATAATATACTTCAAAAGTCCCAATCTTCTTAATATTTCAATCCCCCGAGCTCCATTTTCAGACATAATAATTTTCATTATCTCGTCCCTGATTCTTTCTTTGGAAATAAATTGTAAAAGATAAGCATTTTCTTTGATGGCTTCTTCCGTGTTTTTCTCTAAACGCCAAATTTTTGGGCTTAAAGTGACCGAAAATCTTACCCCTCTCAACATTCTCAAGGCGTCTTCGGAAAATCTATCTTCTGCTTTGCCCACTACTCGGATGATTTTATTTTTTAAATCCTCTCTTCCTTCAAACAAATCAATAATTTTGAATTTTAGTTTTTCATTTTGATTTTTTATTTTTGCATTTTGAATTTCCATCGCTATTGCGTTGATAGTAAAGTCCCGGCGAGCTAAATCCTCCCCAATCGTTTCAACCCATCTAATCTTATCAGGGTGTCTCTTGTCCGTATATTTTTCGTCAACCCGATAAGGCGTTATTTCCACCTTTTCCAATTCTTTTTTTAAGGAGTCGGTTAAGACCGTTACTGTCCCGAATTTATTATCGGAAAAATTTTTGGGGAATATCTTTCCAATTTCCTCCGGCTTGGCGTTAGTAGTAATATCCCAATCCTGGGGTTCAATGTCTCTCATTATATCCCGAACACAACCTCCAACGATGTAGGCCTCAAAATTATTTTTCTTCAATTTGCTTATAATATTCTTTATTTCATTTGGAATTTCCATAAACATTATGCGGATTAGAGATATAATGCTAATCTACAAATTACAGATACAGCAATCAATATTATCGATATAAAATTCGTATATCTGTATAGTATTACAAAATTTGATTTTTTTCAATTTTTTTAGTAGAATTTAGTGTAGCCCTTGTAGTGAAATGGATATCATACGAAGCTTCGAACTTCGCGTTCCAGGTTCGAGTCCTGGCAAGGGCACCAGAAAAATTAAAAACGATAAATAATTAAAAAAGTAAGTTAAATAGAGTAAAACAACAATAAAAAGAACCTCTTTCACTTTTTTATTATGAATTACTTCAAAAATAGGATAGATATGTTTAGGTTCGTTTTGGGACGATCGTCCCAAAACGAACCTAAATAAAAAAGGGAAATAAGAATAAAAAATTAAAAACGAAAGGTGAAAAACTAAAAAAGCAATCCAAAATTTTCAAAATTTTAAATTAAAGAAGAAAAATAAAAAAATTGACAAGGTTTTAACAGTAAATCCGTGTCTCGTTGGTAATCTTGTTGATAATAATGTCGAAAAAATAAGGGCGCGCTAAAAACTTTAGCCGCTCTTTTTAAATTACACTAAATCTAAGATTATATCGTTTTAGGGGTTGACAAATCGGTTTATTTTTGGTAATATTAAAGCTGGAATCCTTAAAAACAAAAGAAAAGAAAGGAGGGCGATATGAAAAAGATCGTCGCTCTATTTTTTCTCTC
>CAYLHU010000037.1:0-1060 GCA_964383715.1 uncultured Candidatus Saccharibacteria bacterium | reverse complement strand
TTGAGAGAGAAAAAATTGAAAAAGCCGGTGTTATCAACTATTGATAAGACGCCGGTTTTTCATTTAATAATATGAAGTTTTAAAAAATTGAAAAGTAAATTGGAGAAAACTATTAAAGTTGAACTCTGATAGTTTAATAAATATTTACTTTCTTCTGAATAAAAATTTAGTGTTGTAAATTTTTAAAAAATGGGTTAATCTTAATAAAATGAAACATTCTTGATATTCTTGTTATGGATAGTTTTTCAAAATTGTTTCGTTTTTATTAAAATTTTGCTATAATAACCTAATGCCCAAAAAAATAACTATCTTGGTTTTAATATTTGTTCTCGGCGGGATAATCTTCCCCTTAACTTCTCAAGCAGTAGCGGGAATTTATAGCGGATATAAAGATGACAACGAAAATGGTAAAGTTGATACTGGCGAATTATCGAATTCGATTAGTGTTTGTTACGAAGGATTCGTCCCTTGCGGAGTTAAAAAACCCTGTTGGGAAGGAGCAACTGTTAATAATGGAAGATGCGATGGCGGAAGTTCGGTCAATAGCGGATACGGAGTTCCTTGCACCTTTTGTCATTTCTTTGTGATGTTAAATGGGATAATCGGTTATATCTTGGTTAACATTGTCCCTTATTTAGCCGTTCTAATGTTGGTCATTGGAGGAGTGATGTATTATTTCGGCGGAGGGAAACCGGAACTTATAACGAAGGGTAAAAAAGTTTTAATCGGAGTAGTCATTGGATTGTTTTTGATTTACGGTTCTTATATGCTTGTCGGAATCTTTCTTAATATTCTTGGTGCCACCGAATGGGCCGGTTTATCTTCCTGGGGACAGGGCTTTTTCATAATAGATTGTCCGATAGCGATACCTTAATGGGTAAGTGTTTGTGAAATAATAGCCCCGTTAGCTCAGCCGGTAGAGCAGGAAGCTCTTAACTTCAAGGTCGGGGGTTCGAATCCCTCACGGGGCACAGAGATAGAATTGACCTAATTAATCTAATTTCTAATGACTAATGAAATCCCAATCAAGCCATAAATCCTAAATCCTAATTTCTAAATC
>CAYLHU010000036.1:0-3792 GCA_964383715.1 uncultured Candidatus Saccharibacteria bacterium | reverse complement strand
AAATAATAAATAATAAATAATAAATAATAAATAATAAATAATAAATAATAAATAATAAACAGGTTTAGGGGTTGGGATTTAGAGTTTAGAGCTTTAACTCTAATTGGGTGTTAGGCATCAGACATTGATTACCCGAGCGATAGCGAAGGGTAGAGAAGAGATTTATCTCTTCGATTAGAATAATTAGAATAATTAATAATCTATAAACTTATGAAAATATTAGGTATTGATTTAGGAACAACTTTTTCGGCGATGGCTGTTATTGAAGGGGGAGAGCCGAAAATTGTTGAAAACAAAGAAGGCAATAGAACTACTCCTTCAATTGTTACTTTAACCAAAAATAACGAGAGGTTGGTTGGTGTTTTGGCTAGAAGACAAGCCATTACTAATCCGACCAATACTATTTTTTCAACGAAGCGATTGATAGGTCGTCGTTTTTCCGATCCAGAAGTCCAGAAAGATAAAAAACTTTTACCCTACGAAATTAGAGAGTCCTCCAACGGAGGAGTGGAAATAAAGATGGGAGAGAAATGGTATAAAACAGCCGAGGTCTCGGCAATGATTTTGCAGAAATTGAAGCAAGACGCCGAGGAAAAATTGGGAGAAAAAATTACAGATGCTATCATCACTTGCCCGGCTTATTTTGACGATTCCCAAAGGAAGGCCACAAAAGTCGCCGGGGAAATTGCTGGATTTAATGTTAAAAGGATTATCAACGAACCGACAGCGGCCGCTTTGGCTTATGGTTTAACAAAGAAAAAAGACCAGCAGATTATTGTCTATGATTTTGGGGGAGGAACATTTGATATTTCAATTTTGGATATTTCCGAAGATACTGTTGAAGTAAAAGCGACTGGCGGGGATACTCATTTGGGGGGAGACGATTTTGACCAAAGGATAATGGATTGGGTGGTTGGAGAGTTTAAAAAAGACCAAGGGATTGATTTGTCAAAAGACACATTGGCCTTACAAAGGATTAAAGAAGCGTCTGAAAAAGCCAAAGTGGAACTTTCTTCCAGCTTGGAAACGGAAATTAATTTGCCCTTTGTTACATCTGACGCAAATGGGCCCAAGCACCTTCTTTTGAAATTAACAAGGTCTAAATTGGAAAGCATGGTTGCTGATTATATTGAAAGATCAATGGACCTCGTTAAAAAAACCTTAAAGGAAATAAAGTTTGAACCGAAAGATATTGAAGAAATCGTTTTAGTGGGAGGGCAGACCCGAATGCCGAAAATTCAGGAGGAAATTAAAAAAATCTTTGGGAAAGAACCAAATAAAGAAATTAACCCTGATGAAGTGGTGGCCATTGGAGCGGCAATTCAGGGAGGAGTTCTTCAGGGAGATGTCCGTGATGTTTTACTTCTTGATGTCACTCCTTTAGGTTTGGGCATAGAAACATTGGGAGGAGTGAATACTATTTTAATTGCTAAAAATACCACTGTGCCGACATCAAAAACCCAGGTTTTTTCTACGGCTGCCAATGGTCAAACATCGGTAGAGGTTCATGTTTTACAGGGTGAAAGGTCAATGGCTAAGGACAGTAAAACCTTAGGGAGATTTATGTTGGAAGGCATTCCTTCCGCTCCTCGCGGTATCCCCCAAATTGAGGTCTCATTTGATATTGACGCTAATAGTATCTTAAATGTTTCGGCGAAAGATAAAGCAACGGGAAAATCTCAATCTATTCGAATTGAAAGTTCTTCGGGGTTGTCCAAAGAAGAGATTGAAAAGATGAAAAAAGAAGCCGAAATTAATAGCGAAGAAGACAGAAAAAAGAAAGAATTGATAGAATCCCGTAATTTAGCCGATAATTTAATTTACACGACGGAAAAGACCATTCAAGAATCTGGCGATAAAATTTCTCCGGAGGTAAAAAAAGACATTGAAGAAAAAATCTCCGAATTGAAAGACATAAAAGATAAGGACGACATAGATTCTTTAAAATCAAAAACATCCGAATTATCGCAGGCAATTCAAAAAGCGGGGGCTGAACTTTATAAAAAGTCCGAATCCGAAAACGAAAAGAAAGAAGAACCCGAAAAGAAAGAAGAACCCGAAAAGAAAGAAGACAACGAGGATGAAGACAAGAGCAACAAATAACAAGATTTAAATAAATCTCAAAATTTAAATATCAAATGCGAGCTTACGAAGTAAGCGAGCCAAGATGAGGGTAATCCCTCATCGCTATCAATTTAAACAAATAACAAATAACAAATAACAAATCACAAATAAATTCTAATAACCTAAACTCAAAATTCTAAATAACTCGTTTAGTGTTTAGACATTGGGATTTAGACATTGGGATTTGATTAGAAATTAGGCGATGAGAGCAAAGCTCTCATCTTGACTCGCCTGTTTCGCAGGCTCGTTAGAAATTAGAAATTAGGTATTTTAAAATATATGGACTATTATGGTGTTTTAGGTGTTTCCCAAAGTGCCACCCAAGACGATATTAGAAAGGCCTATAGAAAATTGGCTCATAAATATCATCCTGATAAAGGGGGAGATGAGAGTAAGTTTAAGGAGGTTAATGAGGCCTACCAGATTTTGGGTAATAAAGAAAAGAGGGAGCAATATGATAAGTTTGGCCGAGTTTTTGAAGGACAAAATCAAGAAGGTTCTGATGACGGGTTTAGCAGTGGTTTTGGTGAGGGGTTTGGCGGTTTTTCCCAAGGATTTGGTTCTGACGATTTTTGGCAAGGAGTCAATTCTAATTTTGACATTGAGGATTTATTAAGTAATTTTTTCGGAGTTAGAACGAAAAGAGGGAGAAAAGAGGTTAATCGAGGCAGAGATATTGAAGTTAGGGTGGAAGTGAGTTTAGAAGAGGCCTTTAGTGGAGCCAAGAAGGAGATATTTATAGCTAAAAAAGAAGTTTGTCAGAGATGTAAGGGTTCGGGAGGGGAGCCGGGGACCAAAATAAAAGAATGTTTTTCTTGTCGAGGAACGGGGCAAGTCCAACAAATGAAAAGAACTTTTTTGGGAGTGGTTACTCAATATGTTATTTGTCCCGAATGTAAAGGACAGGGCAAGATTCCGGAAATGTCCTGTAATGTTTGCGGAGGTGAGGGACGGTTAGAAAAGAAAGAAAAAATAGAAATTTATATCCCGGTCGGAGTGGACTCTAACCAAACAATAAAAATCATTGGTAAAGGAGAAGCGGGACGGAGAGGAGCCCAAGGTGGCGACCTTTATGTCAAGGTCTTTGTCAAACCCCATTCCTTATTTCGAAGAAAGGGAGATGATATATATTTGGATTTAAAAGTTCCTTTTTCCCTTGTTGTTTTAGGCGGGAAAGCGGAAGTTCCAACCCTTAGTGGTAAAAATATTGTCTTAGATGTTCCTCTTGGGACTGAATCGGGAAAGGTTTTTCGGTTGGCGAAAAAAGGAATTCCTCATTTTTCCGGCTGGGGAGTTGGCGACTTTTATGTTAAATTGGTTGTCAAAACGCCTGAAAAATTAAGCAAAAAGCAAAAAGAATTATTGAGGAAAATGAGAGAGGAAAATCTCTAAGCGCCCATAGCTCAGTTTGGTAGAGCAACGGCCTTTTAAGCCGGCGGTCGGGGGTTCGAGCCCCTCTGGGCGCACTTTTACTTGTAATCTAATTTATTAAGCGTATAATTATTTTGGTTATTGATTATTGATTATCAATGATAAATAATAATTAATAAGTAATAAGTAATAGCGATGAGAGCTTCGCATTCATCTACAAACGAACGAAGTGAGTTTGTAAAGATGAGAGATTACTCTCATCTTGACTCCTCGCTACGCTCGTCGTTGGCGATGAGA
>CAYLHU010000035.1:0-3922 GCA_964383715.1 uncultured Candidatus Saccharibacteria bacterium | reverse complement strand
TCTGAAGAAATTGGGGCGATGCTTTGGGGAATTATCAAAAAATTAAAATAACTTACGTTACACGATACATGTTACACGTTACACGTTACACGTTACACGTTACACGTTACACGACTTATGTTAATCGTCGGACTCGGCAATCCGGGAAAAGAATATCTTGGGACAAGGCATAATGTCGGCTTTAGAATTATTGACAAGTTCAGAGAAGAAAATTTCTTCTCCGATTTTGAATTACTCAAAAAAGCCAATTCCTTAATTTCCCGGGGAGAGATTGACCTTCAAGAAATTGTTTTGATTAAGCCCCAAACATTTATGAATAATTCCGGGACAGCGGTGAAGCTAATTATTAATCAATTTTCAAACAGAGATTTAATTGTGATTCATGACGATATTGATTTACCCTTGGGAAAAATCAAAGTTTCCGAAGGACGAGGTTCAGCCGGACACAAAGGAGTAGAATCAATTATCAGAGAATTAAAAACAAAGGATTTTTTCAGAATCAGAATCGGTATTCAACCTGAAAGAGGCAAACCGAAAAATATTGATAACTTTGTTTTGAAAAACTTTACCAAAAACGAAGAAGAGATTTTAAAACAAACCGTTAAAGAAAGCTGTATAGCCCTAAAAACAATTATCAAGGAGGAAACAAGAAAGACAATTGGTGAAGTTGACCGCTCTGGTAATAAAAGCAATTCTTAATAAAATGGACTCTATTGATTTTAATAAGATAAGGATTATAAAAGAAAAGGACGATAATTATCCGATTGCTTTGAAAAAAATTCCCCGCAGTCCTAAAACTCTTTATTTTAGAGGGAAAATTAAAAAAGATGAAAAATGTTTCGCTATAGTTGGGACAAGGAGATGCTCCGATTATGGGAAAGAAATCGCCTTTTCTATTGCCCGAGACCTTAGTCAAGCCGGTTTAATAATCGTGAGTGGATTAGCAAGAGGAATTGACACCTTCGCCCACAAAGGAGCGTTAGAGGGTAAAGGAAAAACAATTGCCGTTTTGGGAACAGGCCCTGACGATAAAAGTATTTATCCTCAAGAGAATCTGAACTTAGCAAAAGAGATATTGAGAAAAGAAGGATGTCTA
Source organism: uncultured Candidatus Saccharibacteria bacterium (assembly GCA_964383715.1). GTDB lineage: Bacteria > Patescibacteriota > Minisyncoccia > Minisyncoccales > CG1-02-41-26 > CAYLHU01. The sequence goes on along the minus strand of CAYLHU010000035.1, from coordinate 2,826 downwards.
ATATCTGAATACCCCCCTGAAACGCCGGGATTTCAAGGGAATTTTCCGGAAAGAAACAGGATTATTTCCGGTTTGAGTTTAGGGGTCTTAGTTGTTGAATCCAAATATAAATCCGGAGCTCTAATTACGGCCAACTTAGCCCGAAAACAAGGAAAGAAAGTTTTTGCCGTCCCTGGCTCCATTCATTCTCTAAACTCCAAAGGTCCCCACCTTTTAATTAAGGGAGGGGCGAAATTAATAGAAACAGCTGATGACATTTTGAAAGAATTGGGTTTATTAAAAAAAGAAAAAAAGATAAAGATAGAAGGAAAAACATTGGAAGAAAAATTAGTTTTAACTTTCCTTGAACAAGGGGGAGCGCACATAGATAAAATTATTGAAAAAACGGAACTCCCGCCCCGAACGGTCTCTATCCTTTTAAGCTCAATGGAAAGTGAAGGAAAAATCAAAAACTTAGGGAATAGTATCTATGCCCTTTCGGGTTAATTTCTAATTAATAATTATGAAACTGATAATTGTTGAAAGTCCCACAAAAGCAAAAACTCTCCAAAAATTCTTGGGAAAGGAATATTCCATTCTTTCTTCTTATGGTCATATTCGCGACCTGCCTTCAAAAAAAATAGGTATAGATATTAAAAATGATTTTGAGCCAGAATATGTTATCCCCGACAAAGCCAAAAAGCGAGTTAAAGAATTGAAAGAAGAACTAAAAAAAAATGAGCAGGTTATTCTGGCTACCGATGAAGATAGAGAGGGAGAGGCCATCGCTTTTCATTTGGCTGAAATTTTGAAACTCAAAAATCCCCAGAGAATTGTTTTCCATGAAATTACCAAGTCGGCGATTGAGGAAGCCCTGAAAAATCCGAGAGGAATAGATATGAACTTAGTAAGCTCTCAACAAGCCAGAAGAATTTTGGACCGGCTAGTCGGCTATAAGCTTTCCCCTTTTCTTTGGAAAACGGTAGCCCGAGGATTATCGGCCGGTCGAGTTCAATCAGTCGTCCTAAAATTGATAAATGAAAGGGAAGAAGAGATTAAAAATTTTAAATCGGTTGAGTATTGGACTATCGTCGCCTTGCTCCTGAAAATAAAAAATGAAAATGAAAAAATAAAAAACGATACTAATGGATTTGAGGCAATGCTAATTAAAGAAAATGGCAAGGTAATCCAAAAATTAGGTATTGGAAATGAAAAAGAGGTTCAAAGAATTATTGATAATTTAAAGGATAATGATTACGAAGTTAGAAAAATTGAAGAGAAGGAAACAAGAAAAAATCCTCTTCCTCCCTTCATCACCTCAACCCTCCAACAAGAGTCCTGGCAAAGATTGTATTTTTCAGCCAAAAAAACAATGCTTTTGGCCCAAAAACTCTACGAAAAAGGGCTCATCACCTATCACCGAACCGACTCCCTTAATCTATCTCTGTCCAGCCAAAAAATGGCCGAGAGTTTCATAAAGAAAAATTATGGTCAAGAATATTATCCGGCTTCAGTTAGAATATACAAAACAAAATCAAAGACAGCTCAAGAAGCCCACGAAGCAATCAGACCGACTCAACCGGACATAAGCCCTTCGGAAATAAAGCTAAAAAACAAATTAGAGGAACAGCAGTTTAAATTATACGAACTTATTTGGCAGAGATTCATCGCTTCCCAAATGAGCGAAGCCATAATTGATTCCGTCTCCGTTGAAATAGAATCCCAAAATCCAGACGCTAAAAAAAACCAATACACATTCAGGGCTACGGGGCAAGTATTGAGATTCAAGGGTTTTTTAATGGTCTATCCAATGAAGTTAGAAGAAAAACAACTTCCGGACTTGAAAAAAAATGAAAAATTGCTATTGGATAAAATTAGTCCTCTCCAACATTTCACTCAACCGCCGGCCAGATATAATGAAGCCAGTTTAATTAAGGTTTTAGAAAAAGAAGGAATTGGTCGCCCTTCAACTTATGCTCCGATTTTAGACACGGTCCAAAAAAGGAATTATGTCGAAAAAAATGAAGCCAAAAGGTTCCAACCGACTGAAATCGGGGTTTTGGTCAATAATATTTTAGTTAAACATTTTCCTAAAATTATTGACCTAAAATTTACAGCCAATATGGAAGAAAACTTAGACAAAATCGCCAAAAACGAGGAAAGTCGAACCAATGTTTTAAGAGAGTTTTATCAGCCCTTTCAACAGAAACTCAAAGAGAAGGGAAAAATAGTTTCTAAAAAGGATTTGGTGAAAGAAACCGAAAAAATTTGCCCTCAATGCGGTTCCTCCTTATTGCAAAGATGGAGTAAATATGGGAAATTTTACGGATGCAGTGCTTATCCAAAATGTAAATACATTGAAAAAACGAAAAAGCCTGGATTAGATATTAAGTGTCCTAATTGTAATCAGGGAGAAATTGTTAGTAAAAAAACTAAAAAAGGAAAGATATTTTATGGTTGCTCAAAGTGGCCTGATTGCGATTTCGCTCTCTGGGATAAACCGACCAAAGAGACCTGTCCTAAATGTAAATCTTTACTTGTCGAAAAGGGAAAAAAGATTGCTTGCTCCAATAAGGACTGCGACTTCCAAAAATAATATGTTTGCTTAAAAACGTAATAAATTCTACCAAGCCCTTTTTTTTCTTTTGCAAATCTAAGAATCTCTGCCGATTGGGACTATGAGAGATTACTTTCGTCTTCCCGAACTCGCTTTGCTCGTTCGGCACCATTTATTAAAATTTATTTTTCTCTTTATTTTATTTTATAATCTTTATATTATTTTTAATATTGAGCGTGTCAAGTAATTTAACTATCTTACCGAAATGGGGTCTGGTTCGGTAATTAATT
>CAYLHU010000034.1:0-4361 GCA_964383715.1 uncultured Candidatus Saccharibacteria bacterium | reverse complement strand
GGCGGGCAAAAATTCCTTCCCCCCAACCCCCTTCCTTTTTGCCCGCCTGCTTGGGTTTCGCCCAAATTTTTTTCGACGGAAATTTATTATTTTCCGTCTTTATTATACCTCGGTTTCCTCTGCTTGATAAGACGCTGTTCTAAGCGCAATGCTTCTTCTTGCGTCGTAGTCGGAATGAAGCCAACTTTTTTGAACGGTATTTTTCCTTCTTCTTTGTGCTCCATCACTCGGTCATCGGCGCGATAGCGCTTAACTTTTCCGATGTAGACATTTGTTCCTGCGTTAGTAAAAAGTCCATACACTCCCGGATTATCAGGGAGTTTTTCAATGTTGCTATTCGTCGCCTTTTTGAGAGGTCCGAAGCGTTTTCTTGATCCTGCCATAAGAATTTATTACACATCTTGATTAGATTGGTTAAAAGAGTTTAGTGGCGAGCTATCTCTAGAAAATAACCCGCCACTCTACTCAACAACTACTGCCGATTACACGGCGGATCATACTGGTCCCGCAACTTCTTTTCAATACTCCGACGATCATCTGCGGAATATCGGTCAGAGGGGGTCCAGAAAACCGCAACATATAACGAACTACTACAATTTCTGTTCCAGCAGACGGCTCGTTCATGATTTGACAGTCGAGTACCGGCTTGACCGGTTTCTCCAACATAAATCACATCATACTTACCATCCGAACGGGAGCAGAGAATTACATAAACAGCCGCACGGTCAATCAAGTCTGTACGACTTAACGACCAAGGGCCATCGAAGTTGTAATTTCCAATCTGGATCATATGCTTTATTTTATCTTGTTAACTTGTAGTAGGGCGTCAATTTTGGTATCCTAGAGGTGTGCCCTGCAAGGTACTAAATTAGCTTCCTGGAATGATCGACGCGGGCTTGGAATGGAAGGGTTACAAGCCCCATTCCAGTTTGAACGCCCAAAAGAAAAACCCACTCTAATGTGGGTTTTTCTTTTCAGAATTCAAAAACGACTGCACCGGCAATGCGACAATAACTACTCCTTGAATAAGGAAGTCGCGGTCTAGAATTATAGGCTGGTGCTCTTTATTTGTGGATTTCGGATGTAAGATGACTGCGTCGTCCGTTACTTCTAACTGTTTTACTGTTGCATCATCGTCAATGAGGGCAACCACACGCTGACCATTATCAGCCGTTGGTTGCTGACGCACCAAAAGAAGATCGCCGTCGTTTATACCGGAAAGGTCCATAGAATTCCCACTCGCACGCAAAAGAAAATAGCGGTGGCCTGGGCTTGCAAGGGAAACCGATACGGGAATATATGCCTCGATGTTTTCCTCGGCAAAAATTGGGGCCCCGCAGGAAACAACACCAACAAGAGGCACCTCAACTGTGCGTGCGTTTAGATTATTTTCCGGAATGTCTTTCAGAAGCCGCAATTTTCCATCTACTCCTCGATGGAGAATTCCTTTTTCAATAAGGCTGTTAATCAATAGAACGGCTGTTCGAGTAGAGCCAAAGCCCATTTCCTTTGTTAATTCACGAACAGATGGGCCGCATCCGCGTTCTATAAACCAGCGGCGAATTACCTTTAAGCCATCATTTTCCCTTTTTGTGAGTTGTATTCTTTTTCTACTCATGATAAACTAAGTGTATCACCTGCGTTTACCAATGTCAATAGCCCACATGCAATAAAAAGAGGGGCTAGGAATGGTCAGCTATTGCACCCCTCGTTTTATGTGTGTATACTAAAGTTATCAAGAGCTATAAAAATTATGGATCAGGAATTACACCCAGAAACAATTAAATATATCGAGGCGGCGGATTTAAAACATCGCAAAAAATTGGGGCAGTATTTTACGCCACGCACGCTCAGAGAAATTCTGTTCAGCAAACTACCCAAATTGAAAAAGCCTAAAATTCTCGATCCGGCAGTTGGTACCGGGGAATTTTTAATAACTGCGAAAAAGTATTATCCGAATAGTCAAATTTATGGATGGGAAATTGATCCCGCTCTAGTAAATGTCTCAAAACGAGTTGTCCCATATGCCCGTATTGAGTGCGTTGATTCTCTTAAAAAACATGGGTATGGCAAATTTGATTTTATAATAGGGAATCCTCCTTACTTCGAGTTCAAACCAGATCCAGAGATACGCACAAAATATTCAGAAATTCTCAACGGGAGAGTAAATATATATGGAATTTTCATTTACCAGGCAATACAACTTTTGAAAGATGGTGGGTACCTCGCCTTTGTGGTCCCTCCTTCTATGAATAATGGTGCTTATTTTTCAAAATTACGGAACTTTATAGTTGCTAATTGTAATATTGAATTTCTCTCAATTCAGCAAGTCCCCACTCTTTTTAAAGGTGCTCTTCAGAGTGTCATGTTACTTGTGCTTAAAAAAGCTCCGAATGTTGGAAGTTATATATTCAAAAAGAACGGTATCCTCATATTTAGTGAAGAAAGGGAATATCTTGAGAGTGTGTTTAAAAATAGTGTAACGCTCAGTGATCTTGGATACAAAGTTCGGACGGGAAAATTAGTATGGAATCAGAACAAAGATCTCTTAACAAACACCCACAAAGGAAATACCGCGCTTATCTGGAGTCACAATATCACAAGGGGGAGTATTGAATTAGGAAATCATGGGAGCAAGCCACAATTTGTAAAGACGAATCTTTATGAGCAAGGACCAGTAATTGTAACGAATAGAATCATTGGTCAACCTCATAAAGGAAGTCTGAGAGCCGCCGTTGTTCCAGAAAATATGAAGTTTGTAGCCGAAAATCATGTCAATGTAATTTATCCTCCTGATAGGCAAACCCGCATGTGTTTTACCAACAAAAAAATTTCTATTGAAAATTTGGTTGAACAACTAAACTCCCCGGAGAACTCCAGGGTCCTGTTCCGGATAACTGGCAACACACAGATATCTAAAAACGAGCTTGAAAAACTATTCCCCATCAAGGCATAGCTTCAATTCAAAGCAGAAATGCTCTCTCGCAAAACGCACTTAAACCAATACCATTTGTAAAACTTGCTTGTAGTCTGACAAGAGGTTTTTTGTCTGCCAAAATACGGTAGCTTTTATCTTTTATTTTTTCAGCAACTAACTCTCCCTCAATTAAACCTCTCATTGTTTCATTCCAATATAACTGGGGTGTGTCTTTCTCCACAAGAACGCTTAGTAGCGGCTTAGTTGATTTAATGCCGAATATTTCTTCTAAGAATGCTAATCTTTTCTTTTTTGGTAAGGCATTAAACAGCTTAACGCTTTTATCTACTGCTAATTCCTGCACGGGGGTTCCATATCTTTTCCCAATTTTTTGTATGACAGGAAAACGATATTTCGCATTCTTAATTTCGCCCTGGCTTTTAGCTGATATCTTAGCTAATTCACCTCCAGCATCAGAAAGATCTCGCCTAATGTTTGCCCATATCTCTTTTAACTCTTTATCAATATCCAAACCCAAAAGTTGTTTTAATTTTTCATAACCAAGATTTTTTTGAGTCCCGAGTCCCTGTCTTGTTGATTTCAAAGATACTCCCATTACAAAATCGGAGTCAAAGGTTAAATCTAGATCCGAAAGCGTTTCTTCTTCTTGCCATCTTCGCCCGATCCAATTAATAATTTTTATTCCTCCGTGAGTAGGTATAATATCAGAGTTTAATTTTTCTATCAGAGCCGGTATTAAAATGCTAGCTCTTTTATATTGTTCTTCTGTGCGTTTTTCGCCATTTGGAAATTTAGAAATTATACTTTCCAGTTCCCGTTTTATCTTTTCTAGTTTATCTTTTTTCAGTTTATAAACATCGCTTAGGCCTATAGCCACAAGGACTTCAAACAAATCGGCTTTTGAGCGACTAGACTTTCTCTTACTATCTTCAACGGTAATAATTTTGTACATGATATTAAAATAAATCCGGATTTTGATTCTGGACACTTAAGAAGTTGCTTCTGGTGATAATGATATGATCAATAACCTTAATTCCCAAAACATTACCGCTATCTATGAGTTTTTTGGTAATCGCTAAATCTTCTTCTGATGGTTCCGGATCGCCTGACGGGTGATTGTGTACAAATATCACTGAGGCGGCTTTGCTCTTGATTGCTTCAGAAAAGACTTCTCTTGGATGAACCAAGCTGGAATCGAGAGTCCCGATTGAAATTTCGCTCACTGACCAATTACGAGAATTTAAAGCAATCACATAAAAATGTTCTTTGCTGTAATCTTTAACCTTACTCCGCATAAATTTGAAGACCTTTTCCGGGTTCGTAAGTTCTTTGCTTTTGTAAGATGGGGTTTGAGTGGAAATCCGGCGGCCAATTTCAAAAACAGCTTTTATTTGAGTGGCTTTAGCTGGTCCAATTCCTTTGA
>CAYLHU010000033.1:0-4450 GCA_964383715.1 uncultured Candidatus Saccharibacteria bacterium | reverse complement strand
AGAAATATTTGGCAGAGTATCCTCAATAAAATTATTCCATAAAATCTGGACAGGAAGAATAGGTAAAGGCCATCCAAAAATAATTGTGGAAGAACCAATCAGTATTGCTGAAGCAAAAGAGTCAGCTAAAACATACGCAATTGATTTTCTAAGATTATCTAAAATTGCTCTTCCCTCTTCGATTGTTTTTACAATAATTTCAAAACCGTCATTTAATAAAACTAAATCAGCACTTTCTTTTGCAACCTCTGTTCCAGATCCAAGAGCTAAACCAATATCAGCTCTTCTTAAAGCTGGAGCATCATTAACACCATCTCCGACCATAGCAACTACTTTTCCTTTTTCCTGCCAAGCAGAAATAATTCTCATTTTATGCCTTGGCTCGACTCTGGTATAAATATCAATATCTTCCAACTTTTCTGAAAATTCTTCATCTGAAAGCCTGTCGATATCTATTCCGTTTAAAACGTTAGCTTCTTTTGTTTTAATCCCAATTTCTTTAGCCACAGCCAAAGCTGTTAATTTATGATCTCCAGTAACTAAAATAGGTCTTATACCAGCTCTTATACATTCTTCAATAGCTTCTTTTGTGTCTGGCCTTAAGGGATCTTTTAAAGCAACCAATCCAGCAAATGTAAAGTCATAGGCAAGAGAATTTAAGTCTTTATTATGGTCTTTAATTTTTTTGTATCCAGCTCCAAGTACTCTTAATCCTTTTCCAGTCATTTTTTCCAGTTCTTCTTCCCAACCATCTTTATTTAATGATCTTTCTAAAAGCTTTTCAGGGGCACCCAGAAAATACAAAAATATTTCATTGTTTTCTTTTCTCAAAGACAGTTGATATTTATATTCAGAATCAAAAGGAAGTTTTTTTATTTCAATTGATTTTTTATCCATTTCCGGCCTGAAAATACCTTTTTGAGCTCCTCCGATTAAAAGAGCAACGTCAGTAGATCCGCCCCTGACTTTCCATTTATCAATAGAATCCTTTGGATTTTCAATAAAAGCATCAGAGCAAAGAACAGCAATTTTTAGAGCTAAATCATTATCAGAAATATGGGCTAATTCCATTTTTCCTTGAGTCAAAGTTCTTGTCTTATCAAGACATATAATCTGGGTTGAACCTAAAGTTTCAACAGACGCTAATCCTTTCACTAATCCTTTTTTTCTTAAGATACGCTCCGTTCCTATAGCTAAAATTACTGTTACAACAACAGGAAGAGCTTCTGGTATTCCTCCTACGGCAATTGCCACCGAAGATTCAAATATTTCCAAAAGATCAATTCCTCTCCAAAGCCCTCCAATAAATATAAGAATGCAGATTGATCCGATTGCGATTCCTATTGTTTTTGAAAAACCAGCTATTTTTTTCTCTAAAGGAGTTTTTTGCTTTTCAATTCCTTTGACTAAAGAAGCTATTTTCCCTACCTCTGTCTTTAAGCCGGAAGAAACAACAATTGCTTTTCCTTTTCCATGTTCAACTAAACATCCCATATAGGCCATATTCTCACGATCAGCTAAATGAGTGTTTTCCGGAAAAATACTTATTCTTTTAGAAGAAGCAATCCATTCTCCGGTCAAAACAGCTTCTGAGATTTTCAGATTATCTGATTCAATTAATCTAGCATCAGCCGGAATCTTATCCCCTGCTTTTAATAAAATTATATCTCCTGGAACAAGATCTTCCTGAAAAACTTCTTTTTTTTCTTTGTCCCGCAAAACAACAGCCTTTGTTTTTAAAATATGCTTTAGTTTCTCCAATACCTTAGAAATCTTGTTTTCCTCCCAAAAACCAAAAACAGAGTTAATTAAAACAGCTGCAAAGATAACCAGACTATCTGTCCATTTACCCAAAAACAAAGTGACAAACCCAGCTATTATTAGAATATATACTAATGGGCTTTTGAATTGGCTGGAGAATATCTTTAGCTTTGAGGGAAGTTTTTCTTCAGGAATTATGTTCTTTCCATATATTTTTCTTCTCCTTTCCACTTCTTCTTCTTTTAATCCGTTAATATTGGTTTTTAGAATCTCAAGAATTTTTTCAGTCTCCAAATTGTGCCATTTATTTTCCATTACCTTAAATATCTTTTATCTTTTAACTTTTCCGGCAGCATGCTCTCTTTACTGTATTTCTCATATCCTTTTCCATAGCCAATTTCCTCCATAAGTTTTGTTGAGGCATTGCGAAGATGCAAAGGGATGGGAAGATTTCCATGTTCTTTTACGTCTTCCATTGCTTCCATATATGATTCATAAGCACTTCTGTTTTTTTTACATCTGGATAAGTATGCTACTCCATGTGCTAAATTAATACCACATTCAGGCAATCCAATTGTTTCCACCGCTCTAAAAACATCATTGGCCACCAATAAAGCGGCTGGAACAGCCAATCCAACATCTTCAGAAGCAAAAATGACCATTCTTCTTGCTATAAATTTAGGATCTTCCCCGGCATCAATCATCCTGGCAAGATAATACATGGCAGCATCCGGCTGGGAAGCTCTCATACTTTTGATAAAAGCTGAAATAACATTATAGTGTTCTTCTCCCTTCTTATCATATCTCAGAAACTTTGATTGAAGAGTTCTTTTTAAAATCTCTACTGTAATTTTGCCGTAAAGCTGGGACGAACTTTCCAACATCCCAATAGCCTGTCTTGCATCTCCGTTGGCCATAGCGATAAGCCAATCTTTTGCTTTTTCATCAAGTTTAAATCCGGTTCGTTTAATAATAGTTTCCATTTCTTTTTCGGAAAGCTCATTTAAAATAAAAACTCTGCAACGCGAGAGCAGAGGTGGGATTACTTCAAAGCTTGGATTTTCAGTAGTAGCTCCGACAAGAGTAATATCCCCTCTTTCCACAAAAGGAAGCAGAAAATCCTGCTGAGCTTTGTTAAAACGATGTATTTCGTCTAGAAAAAGAATCTTGCTTCGTCCGTTAGAATCTTCAGAAATTATTTTCCTAATATCTGCTTTTCCTGCCGAAACAGCAGAAAGTTCATAAATATCCGCATCCAAGCTGTTAGCATATATTTTTGCCAATGTAGTCTTTCCTGTTCCCGGAGGTCCCCAAAAGATAAAAGAAAACAAATGCTTTTGCTTCATCGCAACGCTTAACGGCTTTCCTTCTCCAACTAAATGTTCTTGCCCTACGAATTCCTTTAAACTCTTGGGTCTTATTTTTGAAGCTAATGGTTCCATTGAATTATTATAGCAAAAAATCGTCAAAATGACGATTTAGAGCCAGTGATATTGATGCGGCCCCATCGGGATTTGAACCCGAGTTACTGGGATGAGAACCCAGCGTCCTGAGCCTCTAGACGATAGGGCCATTATTCCTTTATTTCTTCAACAATATCTTCCATTTTCATTTCTCTTGATCCGTCAATTAAAATTAAATCATTCTCTTTTATCACTTCTTGAAGCTTCATTTTCCCTTGGCTGATTGTATCAAATTCAAAGATTTTTTCAACAGCCATTCCTTTTTCAATAGCTCCTTTTGAAATAAACTTCGCCCTTGCTCCAAAGGTAAAAAGAATATCAGCATTCTCTGTTACCTTTTCGCCAATTTTCTCATGATCTTCAATCGTATATTTGCCAACACCGACTATATCGCCTAAAACAGCAATCTTTCTGTTAAACCCCGGCATCTTTCCAATGTCGTCTAAAGCCCGGATCATTGAAAAAACTGTCGATGATTCGGAATCGTCAATAATCCAGGAATTCTTTATTCCCCTGATCAGCTGCATTTCTCCGGGCAGAGAATGATAAAATTTCAATGCTCGCGATACTTCAAGAAGATTTAATCCAAAAGCATATCCGCAAGCAGAACAAGCTAAAACAGAATAAACTTGTTCTTTGCCAAAAATCCCTTTTAGCCAGACAGGAATAACGTTTCCCTGGAAGTTTATTTTAAAATTAATTCCAATTGAAGGAAATTGGGTAATCACATAATCTGTTGCCCGAAAATGAGCCATTTCTTGAAAGCCGAAGGTAAAAAGATTAGCTTCAGACTTGCTTTTCAATTCTTTTACTGTTTCATCGTCAAAATTCAAAATCAAACTGTCTTTAGATCTTAAAGAGTCCACTATTTCTTCCAATCCTTTTATCTTTTTCCCATCAAAGAAATTGATATCAGGAGGAATGTCTCCAATATGAGTTATTATTAAAACTGCTTTTCTGGACTTTTTTATGAAAAATTTAAACTTTTCAATGTTCTTTGTTCCGGCATCAAAAATCAAAATCTCATTATTCAGGGAAATTCTTTTTCCAACTCTTTTAAATTGTTTTAAAGCCTGAAAAATAGCTTCTGTTGCTGTTTTTGATCCCCTTCCGATAACAACAATTATCTCCGGTTTTTTAAATAAAAATATAAGTTTTTGCATTTTAGTACTCTGGCGGTATCTGCCAGTAATCAATAATATATTTTGCCAAATCCTTAAATACTG
>CAYLHU010000032.1:0-4517 GCA_964383715.1 uncultured Candidatus Saccharibacteria bacterium | reverse complement strand
TTATGGAAATTACAAAAATATTTGGTTGGGTTTTGATTTTAGGTGGCGTTCTTATAATAATTTGGACACTCTATTCTTCTTATAATATCTTTACGGCTAAAATCTCGGCGCCGGAAATTTTTGAAATGGAAGAAAGGGATATTTCTTCGGAAGAAAAAAATAACCAGAGCAGTGTTAAGGGGATAGAGGATATTCAAAATCAGATGGGGGAAATGGTTGAGGACCAAATAAAGAATTTAATTCCGACTGGTGGTATTTCCAAATTACTTAATTTGGCTGTTTGGACAATGTTGGCGACAATTTTAATCTTTGGTGGTGTCCAAATTTCTAAATTGGGGATTAAATTAGTTAAAAACAATAATTAGTTTCTTTAGAAAATAGGTATATCCTAAAACGATCGTTCTAGAATATAGCTAAAAAATGGGGGAGGGCTGGCCTCCCTTATTTTTATTTTGTAACAAACGGTGTCGATCGACACAGATTGTTACAAAATAAATAGACAGACAGGACAAAGAAAAACAGGCATACCAAAACAAATCGTAACAAACGGTGTCGATCGGCACAGATTGTTACGATTTGTCTTTTCTGCCTTACCCTGTCTGTCTATTTATTTTGGTTCGTTTTGGGATGATCGCAGGCGATGAAAACTCCGTTTTCATATTTACCTTCGCCCTTGTAAAGCAAGGGCTCGGTAGTTCGCGATGAGAGGTTACTCTCATCTTTACCTTCGCCCTTGTAAAGCAAGGGCTCGGTAGTTCGCGATGAGAGGTTACTCTCATCTTTACCTTCGCCCTTGTAAAGCAAGGGCTCGGTGTAAGGCGAAACTTTTTATTTCTCTTATTTTTTTACCTCTATCTCTCTTTTTTTAAATTAGCTATTGACAAAGAATTATTATGGGTATATACTCAATTTAGATAGTCAATAAATAAAAAGTCGGGCTGTCATAATTTAATTATAAAAATAAAAATATGCCAAGATTTGATGAAACTGGTCCTTTTGGAGCAGGCCCCGGCACTGGCCGAGGTATGGGTCCCTGTGGTGGAGGTAGAGGATATGGGAGAGGTTATGGTCAGGGATATGGCCCTGGCTTTGGTTGGAGAAGATTTTTTACTCGAAAAGAAGAATCGGAAACATTAGAAGATGAGAGAGAAGAATTGGAAAAAGAACTCAAAGCTATTAAGGAACGATTAGGTGAGTTGAGTGACAAAAAATAGAGAAGAATAAGCTCCCGGTTTTTCAAATCGGGAGCTTATTTTAAAGGATTTATGAAAAATAGATTTTTCCAAGCTTGGAAAAAAACAAAAAAGAATTTATTAACAACCCTACCTTTGGTTTCGGGAATGATTTTAATAATCAGTTTAATAAGTTCCTTATTAAAGCCAGAATATTTAACAAGTTTTTTTCATCGCAATGTTTTGATGGATTCTTTAATTGGTGGAGTAATTGGAAGTTTAGCAGCTGGTACGCCAATTACTTCTTATGTTTTAGGGGGAGAATTTTTGAAAGTTGGTATTAGTTTGGCGGCCGTAACGGCCTTTATTATTTCTTGGGTTAATGTTGGCTTGATTCAAGCCCCAATGGAAGGATCTATGCTTGGTAAAAAATTTGCTTTTTTTAGAAATCTTTTAGGGTTTGGGGGTGCTATCTCAATAGGTCTGATTGTTCATTTAATTTTAGCTTAAAATGAAAAAAGAAAATAAAAAACTTAAAAATCTTAGCAAGGGAGTAAAATTTTTAATTTTAGTTATTTTAATTTATCTATTACTTCTTTTTTTGAATAAAGATATCTTTCTAAAAAGCTTAACTAAGTTTATTGATTTGTTTTTGAAGATTTTACCAAGCTTGATTGGTGCTTTTGTTTTAATGTTTGTTTTCAATTATATTTTAGATAGTCAGAAAATTAAAAGGAAACTAATAAATGAGACCGGCTGGAAAAAATATTTTTTAGTTGTTAGCTTGGGAATATTATCATCTGGTCCTATCTATATTTGGTATTCTTTCTTGGCGGATTTGAAAAGGCAAGGACTTAAAGACAGCATGATTGCCATTTTTCTTTTCAATCGGGCATTAAAGATTCCTTTATTACCGGTTTTGGCTTATTATTTTTCTTTAGAATTTGTTATAATAACGACGACTTTAATGATTCTTTTCTCAATTATAGGAGGGATAACTTTAGGACTTTTAACTCAAAAAAAATATGTCTAGACCAAAACTTTGTCGAAGAATTAGATTTAATCCGAATGTAGTTTATTTTAAACCTCAAGGAGTTCCAATGAGATTGCTTGATGAAATTGAATTAGATTTTGAAGAATTAGAATCCTTAAGGTTAAAAGATGTTAAAGGATTAGACCAAATAGATTGTGCTAAAAAAATGAATACATCTCAAAGCACTTTCCAGAGAATTTTATCTTCGGCTCATAAAAAAGTAAGCGAGGCCTTAATTGGGGGAAGGGCCATTAAAATCACTAAATAATTTTAATTAAAAAATGGAACCTTTAGCTTCAAAAATAAGACCCAAAAACTTAAAAGAATTTATAGGTCAAGAACATTTGGTCGGAGAAAGCCGACCTCTAAATATTGCCATAAAGCAAAAGCATCTTTTTTCTTTTATCTTCTGGGGGCCACCGGGGACAGGTAAAACTACTTTAGCAAGAATATATGCCAATAGCTTAGACGCTATTTTTTATGAATTGTCGGCAGTTTCGGCTGGGAAAGCGGACATCAGAAAAATAATTCTTGAAGATACAGACAATAAGCCTAAAATTTTATTTTTAGATGAAATTCATCGTTTCAATAAGGCCCAGCAGGATTTTTTACTTCCTTTTGTAGAAAGAGGTGAAATGACTCTCATCGGTGCTACAACAGAGAATCCAAGTTTTGAAGTAATCCCAGCTCTACTTTCTCGTTGTCGGATTTTTGTCTTGAATCGGCTTTCAGAAAAAGATATGGCAGGAATCATTAAGCGGACCGGATTTCAATTAGACAAAAAAACAAGAGATTGGCTGATTAGTGCTGGTGATGGTGATGCAAGACAGGCAATTACTTTGATAGAAAGTGCTTCTCGACTTTATGATAAGATTAATGTAGATTCTTTAAAAAAAATTCTCCAATCAAAGTTTTTAAGTTATGACAAAAAAGGAGAAAAACATTATAATACTATTTCGGCTTTTATTAAAAGTATGAGAGCTTCCCAGCCAGATGCTGCTTTATATTATTTAGCTCGAATGATTGATGTTGGAGAAGACCCTAAGTTTATTGCTAGAAGGATGGTGATTTTTGCTTCGGAAGATATTGGTATAGCCCAGCCGACTGCCTTAGTGGTCGCGAATGATGTTTTTAGGGCTGTCGAAATTATCGGTTTGCCGGAGTGTGCTATCAATTTAGCGAGTGGAGTGGTTTATTTATCCCAATGCCAAAAAAACAGGAAAGCTTACGAGGCATATGTGTTAGCGATGAAAGACGTAAAAGAATATGGAGACTTGCCAATACCTTTATTTTTGAGAAATCCAACAACAAAACTTATGAAGGAATTGAATTATGGGAAAGGTTATGTTAAGTATACTAAAGAGAGTTTATTGCCAGAAAAATTAAAAGAAAAAAAGTATCTAAAATAATTTTTTGAAAATTAATAGACAATAAAGGTCGTAGATTAAATAATTATTTCAAAGAAATGAAATCTTTAAACGTCTTAGGATTAACACTTTTTTCAGGGGGAGTTTTTGCTTTAGTTGGTTATGGTTTATATAAGTTTTTTGTAAACTCAAAAGACCCCATTATTGTCAAATGGGGCATTATCGCTATTATCTTGGGATTGTTTGTTCTTTTGTTTTCGTTAATTAACGAAAGGGTGAAGGAAAGAGAAGATGAGTGTAAAGACGAGACCGAAAAATAAAATTGAATTAAAAAATATGATGTTAACAACAACCGAAAAAATTTCGGGCAAAGAAATAAAAGAAACATTAGGATTAGTTAAGGGAAGCGTTATTAGGGCTAAAAATATTGGAAAAGATATTTTAGCTGGGTTGAGAGGAATAATTGGGGGAGAGATAAAGGAATACACTGAAGCTCTAAGCGAAGCCAGAGAAATAGCTCTTAAAAGAATGATGAAGGAGGCAGAATTGTTAGGGGCCGATGCTATTGTTTCTATTCGCTACAGCACATCGCAAATTATGGCTGGAGCAGCTGAACTTTTGGTTTATGGAACGGCTGTAAAATTAGTAAAATAACTTTAACTTTAGAAATATAAAGAATGCAAAAGTCAGAAAAAATATGGAGATTGAATCTCTGTATTTTTTTATAGAAAAAGGGTTGAGCATAATATTGTGTCACAGCACAAATTTAATTATTTTGCTCAACCCTTAGAAAAATTACTTTCATAAACACTCCTTATATTTCGAGTTTTTAAATATCTACATTCATTATAATTCTTTAACAACAGCTGTCAAGGTCTTAAAAATACGGGGGTCTGACCCCCGTAGTTTGGCTAGGGGGTATCTATTTTTCTTTCAAAGATGAGA
>CAYLHU010000031.1:0-4980 GCA_964383715.1 uncultured Candidatus Saccharibacteria bacterium | reverse complement strand
GATTGCCAAATATGCCGTGTAGCCAACCAAAAAGAAAGAGAGGCAGAAGGAGGAACGGGCGATTGTCTTAGAGGATTAAAAGGGAAAGATAAGGAAACATTTACCACAATCAATGATACTGGACTTTGTTGCCATACAAGAGATAAAAAGGAAGGGGCGGAGGGAAGTGAAATAACGGAAACTATGTGCTGTACCAATGTTATGGAATGTATCGTTGGCAAGTTCAGTAAAGTTTTTGGTTCAAACTTCAGCGATTATTTAACCAATGGTCTTTCTGTTGATGTTGATGATTTTTAATAAAATATGAATTTTTTCCGAAAAAAATATTTTAAAAACTCCCTTTGCTTGATAATAATCCTGTCTCTTTTTTTACAAATTGCTCCGGTTCCCGCCCAAGCTATTAGTTTAAGTGATGTTTTAAGTTGGTTCACCAAGAAAATCCAATTGCCCAAAGACCTTCGAATAACCGAGAAAGGGGACATCGCCATCGGTAATTGGGGAACTTTCGTCAATTGTATTTGTAAAAAATGTCCTAACAACAAAATTGATTGTTCCGCTGGAGATAAATGTAAGGGAGGAGAATGCGTCAACCCTTTTTCCCACATAAAGTTTTGGCCCGACCAAGTTGACGAACTCAAAGACGGTAAGCTTAACATCCCAAGACCGGAGATTCCGGAAATATGCAAGTTAAAAATCCCCATTCCTTCGGAGGAAAATTTTTTGACTGAAGAAGAGAGAGAGTCGTTGGGCAAGGTCTGTTCCGAACTGGTAAAAATCCAAAGGGCGGCCGCCAATGAAGTTTATTTCGCCCGAAAAGTTTTCAACAATACCGACCCAAAATCGGAATGCCTTTTTTTGAGAAACTGTAAAAGTTCCTGTTATCTTAGCTTTGGCGAAATTAGTTATACTGTGAGCGTTATTGATGTTGCCGAACTTTTCCTGCCAGCCGGCATAGTAAATGTTATTAGAAAAATCCTCAATATTGTTAAAAAAATAAACGAAGTCCGCAATGTCTTTAACGCTCTTAAAGAGAGCATAAGGAGCGCCCTTGCTTTCCTTAACACAATTTTTGGACAAGTGGCTTACCTTTCCACTTTTTGGGATTCCTTGAAAAACATAATTCAAGTTTTTGAAGAAGGAAGCTTCGGAAAAATTTTCGGGGATTACAGCGAAAACCTTTTCAATTTTTCCCGGGCAAAATCCGAAGCCCAATCCATAAACAGCGACATTAAAAATAAGACGAACTCCCTAATAAGCGCCTTCAAAGGGCTAGAATCGATGGAGTTTTTATACGGAGAAAATTCTTCTCAGAAAAAAGATTTCCAAGACATAATTGACAGTTATTATCCGATTTTAATGACTCCTTCTCAAATAATAAACCGAGCCAGCGGATCCACTATGGACGCCAGGAATATATTGATGAAGGTCTCCGACGACCCTTCCGAGGGAAACGCTCCCTTTGATTTATCCTGTCAAGACACCGTCTCCACCTGCAGCCCCTCTGCTTCAACTATTCCCGATTATTGTTCTTATTCCTGCTCGGAAGGAAATTGTAATTTTGACTGCCCCCAAAGACATTATGATGTTTCTTATGAAAAAAACTTTGGCGAAAATATACCCATAGAAGGAGATACCGTTACTTTCACCTTTACTCTTGATAATATTCCTGATGAGCCCCCTGTTTGCACGGTCATCTGCCCAGTTGGAACAGAATGTGATATCCCATGCAGTCCGTTAAATAAACTTAGGGTTACTTATAGACGTAATCCAGAAATGCCCGCCGGCGCTTACGCTCCCTTTATCGTCCCGACTAACAGAGAATACGCCGAAGGGACACTATGTCACAGCGGAGCCGGTTTTGGCAAAGGTATCACCTGCGAGAAACAATCTGGAAGCGGTTCTTATCCCGAGACATTCGGCTTTCATTCGGTTTCCTGTTCCGAAGAATCAAGATTATATTCAAGCACCCCCGTTGCC
This sequence comes from uncultured Candidatus Saccharibacteria bacterium, assembly GCA_964383715.1. Classification (GTDB taxonomy): domain Bacteria; phylum Patescibacteriota; class Minisyncoccia; order Minisyncoccales; family CG1-02-41-26; genus CAYLHU01. The sequence continues at coordinate 3,003 of CAYLHU010000031.1, read as the reverse complement.
CCCGGGGAAATAACTATTTCCTGCCCGGGCAATTGCGACTTTTCCTGTATTTCCCCTGTGAACGATTGGTTTGGAAATTATATCGGATTGCCTAATTTGTTCCCTCTTAATCTTTCCGTCAAATTAGCCCAATTAGATTATTGCCTTACAAAATACAATGAATTTTCAATAGGATTCGAACCTCATGAAGATATAATATTTGAAGGAGAAAAATTTGAAATAAGAAATAAAGAGGATTACCTTGAATTAGCACTAACTATTATTGAAGGAGAAAGAGAAGAGGGGATAATTTCGTCTTTCTTGGGTCTAATAAACTCCCTGCCCGAAGACGGCGAAGGAGAAAAACAGGGCTGGTCTACAACCACCAATCTCTATAATATAGGAGCCGCGGACTGGGACGACGCCTGGGAACAGGCAACCTCAACCTGCAATTACCATTCCGACCTTTATTATCTTGACTGGACCCAAAAGGTAAAAATAATTGAACAAACCGACCTGCCCTCAATAAAAGAAAGGATTGAAGCCGTCCTTTCCTCGTCGGCAGATAAATGGGTCTTAACTCAACCTCTAATTACTTTTGATTTGGGAAAACTGATAAAGAGTATCGGGGATTTGGAAGATATTTTCAGAGGAAGCGAAGAAGAAGGAGAACCGTACAAGGAATGCGCGGATAACTGTCTTTATTTATGTAAAGATATTCCCGATTCCGAAGAAAGGGCAATTTGCCAAGAACAATGTCTAAAAGATGAATGCTGGGGAGGAGAGCAAAAAGAGGCAGTCGCAAGAATGAGAGATATGGAAACATCTTTAACAAAACTAAAAGACGACTTTTTAGGGCTTAATGGCATTTGGCTTGAAATTAAAAATGGTATTTATCCTCCCTCGGTTTATGTTGAAAAAATTTTGGAATTGAAAGGAGCTTCTTTTCTAATTTCAGAAAATACCCTTCCCGCCTGTCGGGACAAAGAAGAAAAAATAAGAGAAATAGATTCGGATAATGAAGACCTAATCGCCTTTTTATCTAAAACAGACGAAGTCCTTTCGGAGATAGAAAGAGCCGTTGGTAATTACAGTTGTCCCGGTGGAGGTTTTCTTTCTGAACTTAGGTGTTTTGAAGAAAAAGAAGGAGAGAGGGGGGGGAATATGTTTCTTGAAGAGAACCTTATTATGGCAAGAGCCATTGAAAAATTGGAAAATATCGCTTCCAGCACCGAGAGTGTCCAAACATTAATCTCTGAACTTCAGCCGAGTTTGGAAATCCCGGCGATGAATCTAAACGCCGACATCGGAAGTTTTGACAGTTTATTAAGTTTAGATTTCAGCAATATAGGCGCAAGCTTGAACTACGGAGCAGAAGGAGAAATTGATAGTTTCGAGGATTTCGGAAATAACCTAACAGAAAATCCTCTCCACTATCTTGAAGAACAATTCAAGGAAATAAAAAAGTTAATTAGAGAGTCCGAGACCAAAAGTAGGGAAGTTGACTCATCTCTTGCCAACGCCAAATTTTCTCCTTCTCAATTTTTGGAAACTTGTTTAATAAGAGACGCTTTAATTTCTTTCCTTGGTTCCAGCCCCGTCAATTCTAATTTACCCTCATTCTGCCAAAAAGGAGACCCGATAAATTGGCTTAGACAAGCCCAAGTTCTGAAATGTGGAGAAGAACCTGTTTGTTCTTTTATCACCGACCCCGAGAAAAGAGAAGAATGTAAAAGAGGACCCCGCCAGACATGGCTTGATTGTGTTCCCGGCATAAGTTTTTTGAGCGAAGAACAAATTGAAAATATCTGCAATAGCCAAGCAACTAATAATTGTAATGCCAACTCGGAGAAAATAATTGCTATTCACGGAGAAAACGCGGATAATTTCTCTACCCTTATAGGAACATTCCAAATTCTGGACTTGGCTGTTTCCGGCGACGATAAAATAAGAAATGGTTGTAAATCCCTCTCTCTCGTTTTAGAAACGAGCCCCGATGAAATGGAAATAGTTTGTGAAACAAATCGAGATATTCCTAAAACTTTTAACAACCCTAAAGAAATACCCGATTCCTTTTTTAAGACCTGCTTTAAAAGGGATACTGTAATTTCCCTTCTTCAAGCGGAGAATTTATCGTTCTCCGATTTTTGCCGGCAGGACGACCCGGTTCAATGGCTTCAAGGCCAAATCTCTCCCGAATCATTTTCAAGCCAGGTCTCTCAAATTTGTGGTCCAGACCCTCGTTGCCCTGTTATTGGCCCCCATCAAGAGTTAGCCGCAAGTTGTGAAAATATCCAAAACACTTGGAAGAGATGCCAACAGGAAATAGACATAACAAACTTCCTAACCAATCAGGAGTCCGAAGAAATTTGCGCCGAAGAAACCGGCAATAATTGTTTTGATTGGGAAGGATTAAAGTCATTGAGAAGCGACTGCTTTTATTATGATATCTTGAAAAGAGCCATTGAAGACGAGTGTAAAAGGGACGAGAATTGTAATAAGATAAGAGGTTATATTTCCAACCTAATTAATTACTGCCCAAAGACCTGGTCAGGGATATTCCCCTCAAGATTATTGAGAGACAAAAATCCCGACCTTGGAGGATTTCAAAACGAGCAACTGGACGAAGTGAAAATGATTTGTCAAACCCAGCTAACTGACATTAAAACCCCTTTGGAAGGGATAATGAATGTTTATTCTTTTCTTTTGGGGATAAGGTCGGCAACTCGGTTTTATCGGGGAATAGCAACATCCAAGAGAGATGCCCAAAAGGCCTACGAAAGCGTCCAAGCCCTAATAACCTTGATAAAGGAGTTGCCCAAGAAATTCAAGGACACCAAAGAAGATACTCTAATTAGCGGCGGATTTCAAATCAAAGCCGTAAAGTGTAATTCTCAACCGGCTGTCGGTTATAATAACCAAACCGGCCCGGAGGGCGGTCCGGTCTGTCCGAAAATTGATTATCTTTTTTCCATTATTGAGTCAAACTTTGCCTTAATGCGCCAAGGGCTAAATAATATCTGG
>CAYLHU010000030.1:0-5258 GCA_964383715.1 uncultured Candidatus Saccharibacteria bacterium | reverse complement strand
CGCTTATTAACTTGTTAGTCCTTCGCTCACTATGTTCGTTCAGGGCATAAGAACAAGTAAATTCGCTCCGCTTATTAACTTGTTCTAATGTCGGGGCACCCGGACTCGAACCGGGAGTCGCGCGCACCCCATGCGCGCATGTTAACCAATTACACTATGCCCCGGAGGATAGTTATTTTCTATCCAAAGAAAGCCGTTTGATGCATTTAGTACAAGACAAAATTCTTTGACCGGCAAAGGGCTTGTATTTTTTTAGCTTAATATCAGAGGGGACACTAAGCCATTGGAGATTAGGATATTTTCTTTTTTTGGGAGATGGGTTGTATTTCCCTCTAAGTTTATTCAACTTTCGGGCCATTACAGTCCCTTTTCCGCAAATTAAACATTGTTTAGACATATTAGAAGATGTTAGTAAAATTATTTTGAAAAAATAATTTTAATTACAGATTCTTATACCCAGCACTTATTTATATGGAAACATTACAAGGGTTTTAATTTTGTAATTCTGAATGATAATGTTAATCTCTGTTTTGTGTTTCTGTATAAATAAGTGCTGGGTAAAGACTTCGTAACCGCTCGAGCTATGTTTTTGACTTGCTCTTGCGAATGAACTTCTTTATAATAAGATAAATTTTTAAATAAATCAATAAGCAGTATGTTAGAATACATTCTTGTTATTTTAATTTTTCTTTTTTCGGTTATTCTTCACGAGGTTTCGCACGGCTTCATGGCTTATTATTTGGGCGACCCGACAGCCAAAGACGCTGGTCGGTTAACCTTGAATCCCTTGAAGCACTTGGACCCTGTTGGCTCGGTTCTTTTCCCTTTGATGTTGATTTTGTTTAACAGCCGGATAATTTTTGGCTGGGCAAAACCGGTGCCTATAAATCCCTTTAATCTCCAGCATAAAAAATATGGCGAAGCGAAGGTAGCGATTGCCGGGCCCTTGGTTAATATCTCAATTGCGATTTTTTTCGGTCTGTTAATAAGATTTTTTCCTTGGGGTTATTCTACTTTTGAAATAAATCTAATTTCCATATTCGGATATATTTGCTGGATTAATTTGCTTTTGGCGATTTTTAATCTAATTCCTATCCCTCCCTTAGACGGTTCCCATATTCTTTTTACTCTTTTACCCCGTTCAGCTGACGAAATAAAAATATTTCTTAGCCGTTACGGATTTTTTATTTTGATATTTTTTATTTTTTTCCTTTTCCGATATATAATCCCGATTATCAATTTTATTTTCCGTTTGATAGTCGGTCAGTCGTTCATAGGTTGACAATCTGTTTTGGTTATACTATACTGCGATACAGTGGTTTAAAAATTTAACAAAAAAAGAGGGAAAAAATGGAGATACTAACATTTTCCAAATTCGGAGAAAGATTGAGGGGTGCGATAACAAAAAATTTGACTGATGAGAGGATGAGGGAGATGGACCTAACCCTTATTGACATAGGGGCTGATAATTCATTGGCTCGGAGCAAGGGGCTAATGGCTGCCTTAAATCTGGACGGGAAGAAACCGATAATTCTTTCACCCGTCAACCTCACTACTGCTACTACTATGAGTGAGGGTTTAAAGGAAGATAAGATCTTTAAGAGAATGGAAAGAAAGCCAAATGTTGGCGTCTTACCATTTCCGTTTCATTTGTCCGACCTTGAAGGAATGTATAAGCGCATTCAAGGACGAATAATTGCTTGACAATCTCTAAAGAGTTTTAAAACCCTGTTGCTAAAAGCAATGGGGTTTTATTTTTTTGAATTTTTGATTTTTGATTTTTAAATTGTTAAAATAATTTTATTATTTATTTGACATTAAGTTTATTTTTTGTTAACTTATCCCTATGAAGGAAAACAAAGAATGTAAGTTTTTCATTTTAAATTTTACATTTGACTGAACCGCCGAAGGCGGTGAAAAAACATGCCAACAATCCACCAACTAACGAAGTCCGAAGGACGAGTTGAAGATGAATGCGAAGCATTCATCGGGCATCCCACCATTAACTTATAGGAACTTTGTAGCTGGAAATTAAGGAAAAGTTTATGCCAACAATCCACCAACTCATTAAAGAAAATAGGAAGAAAACAAAAAAGCCACCAAAAATGAAGGCCCTGACTTTTAGTTTTAATTCTTTGAAGAACAGACCATCTGATTGTTTTTCTCCTTTTAAGAGGGGGATTTGTATTAAGGTCTTTACGGTCACTCCTAAAAAACCGAACTCGGCTCTTAGAAAGGTGGCCCGAGTTAAATTAAGTAATGGAAAAGAAGTAACTGCCTATATTCCTGGTGAAGGACACAACCTTCAAGAGCACTCGATGGTTATAATTAGGGGAGGGAGAGTAAAGGACTTGCCGGGGGTAAGATACCATATTGTTAGGGGGGTTTTAGACACAGGGGGAGTAGAAGGGAGGAAACAGGGAAGGTCAAAGTATGGAACCAAGAAAATGAAAAAGTAAAATACAATTAACCTAATTAACCTAATTTCTAATTAACCTAATCAATGACTAAAGAATTTTAGAAATTAGACATTTAAAAATTGGGGTCAAAGAAGATTCTCTTCTTTTCTACCTTCGCTAACACTTGGAATTTGATTAGATATTAGAATAATTAGTAATTAGAAATTTTTACAGAATATGTCCAAAAAATTTAAACAACAAGAAATTTCGCTTGACCCAATTTATAATGATATTTTGGTCTCTCGTTTTATTAACCAGATTATGAGAAACGGGAAAAAGTCCTTGGCTCGAAGGATTGTTTATAGTGCTTTTGAACAAATAAAGAAAGAGACAAAGAAAGACCCTTTAGAAGTTTTTAAAAAGGCCTTGGGAGTTGCCAAGCCAACGGTAGAGGTTAAACCTCGAAGAGTTGGAGGGGCGACATATCAAGTTCCCAAAGAAGTGGGGGAAAAGAGGGGAGTGAGTTTAGCAATAAGATGGCTTGTTGCGGCTGCCAAAGCAAAAAAGAAAGGAACGATGGGAGAGAAATTATCTCAAGAGATAATTTTGGCTTTTAAAAATGAAGGAGAAGTAATTCGTAAAAAGACCAATCTTTACAAGATGGCGGAAGCTAACAAGGCCTTTGCCTACCTAAAAAGGTAGTTTATGCGACAATATCCATTAGACAAAGTGCGGGACATAGGAATTATCGCTCATATTGATGCCGGAAAAACAACAGTGACTGAAAGAGTTCTTTTTTATTCTGGTATTTCTCATAAAATAGGAGAAGTTCACGAAGGTGAAGCGATTATGGATTGGATGGAACAAGAAAGAGAAAGAGGGATTACAATTACTTCGGCTGCAACCACTTGTTATTGGCAACCAAGGGGGTTAAGTGAAAAAGATAAATGCCAAATAAATATAATAGACACTCCCGGCCATATTGATTTCACGGCTGAAGTTCAAAGGTCTCTAAGGGTCTTGGATGGGGCGGTGGTTGTTTTTGACGGAGTAGCTGGGGTGGAACCTCAATCAGAAACGGTCTGGCGCCAAGCAGACCTCTATAATGTTCCCCGAATTTGTTTTATTAATAAAATGGACAGAACAGGAGCCAGCTTTGAAAAAAGCTTAGAGAGTATCTACCAACGGCTTACTAAGAATGCCGTCCCTGTTCAAATTCCCATAGGAAGTGAAAGTAGTTTTCAGGGAGTGATCGATTTGATTGAACAGAAGGCCTTATATTTTGAGGGTGAATTAGGAGAAAAGGTGGTTGAGAAAGAAATTCCCGAGGAATTAAAAGAGTTGGTTGAGAAATATAGAGGCGAGATGTTAGAAAAAATCGTTGCCGAAGATGAAAAATTATTAGAAAAATTTTTAAATAAAGAAGATATTTCAACCGAAGAATTAAGGAAGGTTCTTAGAAAAGCGGTTGTCGCTTTTAACCTTATACCGGTTTTTTGCGGGACTGCTTTAAAAAATAAGGGAATTCAAATTTTGCTTGACGCTGTTTGTTATTATTTGCCCAATCCTCAAGAATTGCCTCCGGTTCAAGGGACTAAACCCGGGACAGAAGAAGGAATTAATAGGAAGGCCGAGGATTCAGAGCCCTTTTCCGCTTTAGTTTTTAAAATTGCTTCCGACCCTTATGTCGGAAGTTTAAATTATTTTCGGGTTTATTCTGGGACATTAAAAAAGGGTTCTTATGTTTTAAATAGCATAACTGGAGAAAAAGAAAGAATAGGAAGAATATTGAGAATGCACTCCAATTCCCGAGAAGAAATAGAAGAAGTTTTCACTGGGGACATTGCGGCTACGGTCGGTTTAAAGAAAACAGGCACAGGGAATACTCTTTGTGATTCAGTCGAACCGATTTTACTTGAAAAACTTATTTTCCCGGAACCGGTTATATCCATTAGAATTAACCCTGAAACAAAAACTGACCAGGAAAAGATGGTATTGGCTTTAAAAAAATTATCTGAAGAAGACCCAACATTTAAGACAAAGGAAGATTTAGAAACGGGAGAAACGATTATCTCTGGTATGGGGGAGCTCCATTTGGAGGTCTTAGTTGAGAGGATGAGAAGGGAATTTAAGGTTTCGGCTAACACCGGTAAACCCCAAGTGGCTTATAAAGAAACAATTACTAAAGAATCGCAAGCCGAAGGAAAGTATGTTCACCAATCGGGTGGACGGGGGCAGTATGGTCATGTTTGGTTAAAAGTTAGACCTTTGGAAAAAGGCAAGGGTTTTGAGTTTCTCAATAAAATAAAGGGGGGGGTGATACCGAAAGAATTTATTCCGGCGGTCAAAAAGGGAGTGATTGAAGTAATGAACAAAGGGGTCTTGATTGGCTATCCTATGATTGATATGGAAGTAACTTTGTTTGATGGTTCATTCCACGAGGTTGACTCCTCGGATATCGCTTTCCAAATTGCCGCTATCCAAGCTGTCCAATCGGCGTCCAGAAAAGCGGGTTTAATTTTACTTGAACCGATAATGAAAATTGAAGTGGTAATTCCGGACGAATTCTTTGGCGATGTCATCGGCGATTTGAATAAGAGAAGGGGAACAATTGAAGAGACCAAAGTTAGGAATGATTTAAAGGTAGTAGATGGCAGAGTTCCTTTGGGAGAGATGTTTGGTTATGCCACAAGTTTAAGGTCTTTGACTCAAGGGAGAGGAACATTTACTATGGAGTTCAATTGTTATCAAAAAGTGCCCGAGAACATTGCCGAAGAAGTGAAAGAGGGGAAAAGAAAGTAGCGTGTAACGTGTAACGTGTAACGTGTAACGTGTAACGTGTAACGTGTAACGTGTAAC
>CAYLHU010000029.1:3454-5345 GCA_964383715.1 uncultured Candidatus Saccharibacteria bacterium | reverse complement strand
TGAAAATAAAGAATATAGATTAAAGTTTTATAAAAACAGCAAGACAAACAAAAGTTTAGTTTCAGAGTATATTGATAAATTAAAAAATAAAGATAAATCTAAAATATTAAAATACATTGAATTTTTAAGGGAAAACAAAGGGTATTTAGATGAACCTTATTCTAAGCATATCAAAGGTAAAATTAGAGAATTGAGAATAGATTTTAGCCCCAATAGATATAGATTTTTATATTTTATCTTTATTAAAAAGACCATTGTTATTCTTTCTGTTTTTTCTAAAAAGACCAAAAAAACACCAATGTCGGAAATTAAAAAAGCTGAAAATAATTATATAGATGTATTAAATAATCCACAAATATATGAATAAAAAAAATCAAAAGGCGGTAGATTTTCAAAAATATCTTGAAGGTCAGTTGAAAAATCCGGAAGTTAAAAAAAAATATAATGAGTATGGGAAACAATTAGAAATTGCTTATAAAATTTTGCAAATAAGAAAGAAAAAGAAACTCTCTCAAGCAGATTTAGCGAAAAAAATAGGCACAAAACAGAGCAATATCGCAAGAATGGAATCTGGTCAACAAAATTTTACCACTGACACTCTCCAAAAAATAGCTAATGTTTTTGGTTATAATCTTAAAGTTGATTTCATAAAATAAATTTTTTTTAACCTCAAAATATTTTTTGAATTTTTATTAATTTTTTATTTTTTAAAAGAAATATCGCTGAATCGTATGATTCAGCGATATAAAACAGCCAGTTTAAAAAAAATGTTATCTTGTTTCTACAAAGACAATTTCGTTGCTTCTGCTGTGATGAATAATGTTCATTTTGTTCTCAACAATGACTCCTTTGATATTATCAAATACCTTTACCCGTCCGTCTTTGAATTTTACAATAGTTTGCTTAATAGGGGCAGACATAAACCCTCCTGCATCAACATTGTATTCCACTTTAATAACTACGCCACTAATCTGCATAGAAGGGGTATTGAAGAAAATTATTAAGAAAATCCCCACCAGAAAAAACACTAACAATAATAATATTGTCTTATCCATTTTCTTACCCATTTTTGACTCCTTTTTTGTTAAAGTTCTATTTTATTAGCACAATTACTAATTTTTTATTATAGCAAATTATCCAATACAGGTCAAGACCCGGTGAATAGAAAATCAGGCAATTGCTCGCCTGAAAGTTTAAACCTCCGCTTTAACGGAGGAGGGCCAAAAAGGTCATTTGTAAATATATTGTAGTAAATCAAAATTCCTTGTCAATATAACATTGTCTATTGACAATTTTTTTTATAAATTACAATAAGATTGTAATACAAAGTATTACAGAATTATGCGTCAAATAATTAACATATCTTTGCCCGAAGAAATGGCAAAAACAGTTGAGGAGACCGTTAAGAGGAGAAACTATGCCAGTAAAAGTGAATTTTTTCGCGATATTTTAAGAATGTGGCTGGAAGGGAAACTCTTAAAAGAATTATCTGAAAGTCGCAAAGAAATAATTTCCGGCAAGGGTAAAATCTTAATATCTTTGAAGAATTTGAAATAGATTCTATGAAGATTTACTATTCAGGTAAATTTGCCCGTGAATATCGTAAATTGCCTTTATCTGTTAAAAAAAATGCTGAAGAAAAAGAAAAGATTTTCAGAAAAAATCCTTTGGACAAGAGATTAAAGGTCCACAAACTAAAGGGAGGACTAAAGGATTTTTGGTTTTTTTCTATAAACGACAATTATAGAATTATTTTTGAATTTATATCCAAGCAAGAAATTTGGTTTCATTCGACAGGGACCCACGGTATCTATAAATTATGGGATTGAATTTAAAAATCAAATTTTTGATTGCTATTGACATTGATTTAACCATTGTATATACTTTGGGT
>CAYLHU010000029.1:1912-3354 GCA_964383715.1 uncultured Candidatus Saccharibacteria bacterium | reverse complement strand
ACTCGCTTTCGCTTTGCGAAAGCTCGGTCAGGTCAAAGAGAACTTCGTTCTCTTTTCCACTCACCCGCTTCGCGGGTTCGTATATGAAGGCAATAATTAATATAAAAACAGATAAAGAGATAAAACAAAATGCCCAAAAAATTGCAGAAAAGTTAGGGTTGTCTTTGAGTGCGGTTATTAACGCTTATTTAAGACAATTTGTCAGGAATAAAGAGGTGCATTTTAGCGTTGTCTCAAAAATGTCTCCGGAGTTGGAAAATCTTTTGGGTAAGATAGAGTTTGATATTCAAAGAGGCAAAAATATTTCTAAGACCCTTTCTTCTAAAAAAGAACTTAAAAATTATTTTGCCTCTTTATGAAAATTCGTTTTCACAAGAATTTTGAAAAACAATATAAAAAATTAAAAAAGAAAGAGCAAGAAAAATTGCGAGAGAAATTAGAATTATTTATAGAAAAGCCATTTGATTCTCAACTTAATAATCATCCCTTGAAAGGAAAATATACCGATTATAGAAGTATTAATATTACAGGGAATTTAAGAGCCATTTATAAGTATATTAACGACGAAGAATCTATTTTTGTTGTTGTAGACACTCATAGCAATCTATATGAATAGTGATTTATAGAAATATTTTTTATTTTTTTTAGTATGGAAAATTGTATTTTTTGTAAAATCGTAAAAAAGGAAGCCCCGGCCGATATAATCTATGAAGATGATGATGTTATTTGTTTTTTGCCAAAAGATATAGAGATCTACGGGCACACCTTGGTTGTTCCTAAAAAACATTATGTTAATCTCTATGATATCCCGGCGGATGTTTTGAGTAGGGTTATGGAAGTTGCCCGAAGATTAACTTCGGAATACAAGAAAAAAATCGGGGCGACTGGAATGAATTTATTACACGCCAGCGGAGCGGAGGCCCATCAATCAGTTTTTCATTTCCATCTTCATCTATTTCCAAGATTTAAAGACGATGGCCTAAATACTTGGCCAAAATTGGAAAAAATTGAGATAGATAGAAAAGAACTTTGGCAAAAACTACGAATAAATTAAAATTATTTTTTATTGACTTTATATTCTATGAGGATATAATTAGACCATATGTCAAGACAATTTACAGCAGTATATAAAAAAAGCGGAAAATGGTATCTTGGTTGGGTTGAAGAAATTCCAGGAGTGAATACTCAAGGAAAAACCCTCAAAGAAGCGAAAGAAAATCTTAAAGAAGCCCTTTTGTTAATTCTTGAAACCAATCGTTTGGTTAATAAAAAATACCTTACTAAAGGCAAGGTGACTAGGGAACCTCTTTCAGTTTCTATTTAAAACACTATTAATATTCTTTTTCACTGCGTGAAAACTTGGTGTTTTGCGATGAACACTTCGTGTTCATCTTAACCTTCGTTTTCACTGCGTGAAAACTCGGTATTTTGCGATGAACACT
>CAYLHU010000029.1:0-1812 GCA_964383715.1 uncultured Candidatus Saccharibacteria bacterium | reverse complement strand
TCATCTTAACCTTCGTTTTCACTGCGTGAAAACTCGGTATTTTGCGATGAACACTTCGTGTTCATCTTAACCTTCGTTTTCACTGCGTGAAAACTCGGTATTTTGCGATGAACACTCCGTGTTCATCTTAACCTTCGTTTTCACTGCGTGAAAACTCGGTAGATGAAGAGGATAAGATTGATTAAGCATTTGAGAAGGCAAGGTTGTCTTTTTCTTAGAGAAGGCGCAAAACACAGCGTCTTTTTTAATCCATTAGTGGGGAGAGTATCGACTATTCCTAGACATACAGAGATTAATAAATATCTAAGTGAGAAGATTTGTCGAGATCTTGGTGTAAAGCCATTTAAAAATAAAAACTAAATTTAGTTCAGAAATTAGAAAGGATTATTAAAAGAACTTTGTTCTTTTTTTCACAAATCTTTGTTCTATGAAGATTTGTAATTAATCAATAATAAATGATAAATAATAAATAATCGTAAACGATTATTTATTTGGAGGGGTGTCCGAATGGCTAAGGAGCCGGTTTCGAAAACCGGTGGGCGCAAGCCCGTGTAGGTTCGAGTCCTATCCCCTCCGCAGGAAAAATACGGGGGTCTGACCCCCGTATTTTTTATTAATTATCGATTATTAATTATTAGAAAACATATAAAATCTGATCTTAAAAACCTTTACAAAGAAAAAATCGATGTTTCTAATATCGATTTTTTATTAGTGTGGAAAATTGTGGTATTGGGTGTATGCTGGAGGTAGAGGTAAGTTATTAATTTTATATTTTAGAAATTCTAAAAATCTAAAACTCTCCGGTCAAAAATTATATTTGTGATAGGATAAAGACATAGAAAAGAAGATATATTAGAAATAATAAATAAAAAATATGTCATACAATGAAGCAGATACAAGGGCAAAAATAATTGATCCAAAAATAAAACATTCTGGCTGGACTGAAGATTTTATTGCTCGCGAACACTATTTTACTGACGGAAAAATATTTCTCATTGGTGATGAATCAAAGCGAAAAGAACCAAAAAAAGCCGATTACATTTTATATTTCAATGAAGCTCTACCTCTTGCAGTCGTTGAAGCTAAGGAAGAAGGAAAACCTGCCGTTTCTGGCATGCAACAAGCCAAAGAATATGCCGAACGGCTGGATATACTTTTTGCGTATTCTACTAATGGACATGAAATTGAAGAATTTGATTTTACAAACAACACACAGAAAACAATTGAAACTTTTCCAACACAAGACGAACTGTATCAAAGATATTTGAAAGAGAAAGCATTATCGGAAACAAAAGTTTTACCACTTGCTATCGCCTATAACAAACAAACTTTCAATGCCAACCCCCGCTATTATCAGCAGGTCGCTATTCGTCGTGCAATTGAAGCAATTTCAAAAGGCCAAAAGCGGATTTTGTTAAACCTTGCGACAGGCACAGGCAAAACAAATATAGCTTTTCAAATTGCTTGGAAATTAAAACAGGCAAAAAAAATCCGCCGTGTTTTATTCCTTGCAGACAGGAATGTTTTACGAGATCAGGCTTTCAATACCTTTGAACCATTTGGGAATGCGCGTGGGTATATTGAAGAAGGGCAAGCTCCAACAGCTCGCGATATTTATTTTAGTATTTATCAGGCAATGTGGAGCGAAAAAGACGGAAAAAGAATTTTTAAGCAGTATCCCAAAGATTTTTTTGATTTAATTGTTATTGATGAGTGTCACAGAAGCGGATTTAGTACTTGGAACGAAATTCTAAAACATTTTTCAACAGCAATTCAACTTGGAATGACCGCAACACCGAAACAAGATGAAAA
>CAYLHU010000028.1:4506-5349 GCA_964383715.1 uncultured Candidatus Saccharibacteria bacterium | reverse complement strand
TTAGAGCTCGCTGTATGCGGGAAATCCGCACGTACAGTGGGAACGTCAACTCTGAGTTCTCAGAGAACATTCGCCCGTCACATCAGGGAAGTTGGGGGCGCCTGAAATCTCAGTTTTCTGGGCCTAAGGCGAATTCAATGACCAGGATGAAGTCGTAACAAGGCATCGGTAGGGGAACCTGTCGATGGATCATTTCTATTTTTGTTTTTTTTGAATCGATTTTATCGAGACATCAAAAACAAAGTCGACAAAAATTGGAGTTAAGGAATCAGAGCACTACCTTATTATGTGCTCAATAGAGCATAAAATAGTTTTGTGCTTTGGTTCTATCTTTAATTTTTCAGATGTTGGTCAAGTCATCATATAATTTGACCCATCGGAGTAACTCAAAGAAACCAAATTAATAACTGTTAAATTATAAAAAACAAAAAACTCCCAATGGGAGTTTTTTGTTGCAAAAGGAGTTTTTTTATTGTGAAAGGAGCTTTTTTGTTTTTTCATTTATTGTCTTTATTCGTTTTTTGCCTTACCCCGTATAGCCCTAACAAATCCCGACGATCGTCGGGATTTGTTATTTTTTCTTTTTTTGTTCATTTTATTTTTAATATCTTTATGTGCCCTACTTTATAGACGATCGTCTGTTTAAAGTAGGGCAAGTTTCTTTCTTGCAATAAAAGTTTTTTTTGTTATTATAAAATCGTATAAAAATACAACGGGCGCATAGCTCAGTTGGTTAGAGCACACGACTGATAATCGTGAGGTCGATGGTTCGAATCCATCTGCGCCCACATAAGAACAACTAAACTCGGTTCGTTTGTTAAGTTGCTTTAATGGGCCGTTAGC
>CAYLHU010000028.1:0-4406 GCA_964383715.1 uncultured Candidatus Saccharibacteria bacterium | reverse complement strand
TCATTTGTCCCGATTTTATCTAAAATGAAATTTTAGTCCTAAAATCGAGGATTCTTGATAGTTTTGGTGGGCCGTTAGCTCATTTGTCCCGATTTTATCTAAAATGAAATTTTAGTCCTAAAATCGAGGATTCTCGATAGTTTTGGTGGGCCGTTAGCTCATTCGGTAGAGCATCCGGTTTGCATCCGGAAGGTGGCGAGTTCGAATCTCGCACGGTCCACCAAAACTATCGGAACATACCGGAAGGTGGCGAGTTTCTCCGATTTTATTTTCGTTAGACGAAAACAAAATCGTGAGTCCTCGATACCATAACAAAATTTTATCAAATTTTGATGATATCGGGAGAATCTCGCACGGTCCACCAAATTAAAGTCGTAAAAGATCTAAGTATTGACATAGATATAGCATATATGCTATATAGTAAATAGAACTTAATAATGAATTATCAGCAAAAATATAGGGCATATTATTATAAAAATAGCCAGACAGGGAAAGTGCCTGCTTTAGAATATATTGAAAGATTATCTAAAAAAGAAAAAGTGAAAGTATTGAAATATGTTGATTTCTTAAAAGAAAATAAAGGATATTTAGATGAACCATATGCTAAACATATTAAGGATAAAATCAGAGAATTAAGAATAGATTTTTCTAAAAATAAACATAGGATATTCTATTTCACTTTTATTGGGAAAAGAATAATTCTTTTACATATATTTCTCAAGAAAACTGAAAAGACGCCAAAACAAGAAATAATTAAAGCATTAGATAATCTTCATGATTGTGAATTAAATAAAACATTTATAAAATATGAATAAAAAAAATACAACATATCCTTCGTTTGAAAAGTATTTAGCTAAACAAATGAGAGATAAGGAATTCAAAAAGGCCTTTGAGAAAGAGGGTAGGCGCCTTGAGGTTGCCTATAAGATTCTTCAATTTCGCAAGCAAAAGAAATTAAGCCAAAAAGAATTAGCAAGTAAACTAAATACAACTCAAAGCGTAATTGCAAGAATGGAATCAGGAGGCCAGAATTTTACCACTGACACCCTCCAAAAAGTAGCCGATGTTTTTGGCTATAACCTTAAGATAGATTTTATAAAGTAAATAACCCTTTCGGTTCCCGCATAATTTGTTTCCAATTAAAATACACGAGGTCCACCAAAACTATCGGAACATATCGGAAGGTGGCGAGTTTCTCCGATTTTATTTTCGTTAGACGAAAACAAAATCGTGAGTCCTCGATACCATAACAAAATTTTATCAAATTTTGATGATATCGGGAGAATCTTGCACTGTCCAAAACAATAAACTTCAAAAATCAAAAGGGTATGAAAACTAATCATAAAATTATAATTGGCGATTCCCGTGATATGGCGGATTTACAAAATAATTCTGTTCATTTAGTTATTACCTCGCCGCCATATTGGCAATTAAAAGATTATGGGGATACTAATCAGATTGGTTTTAATGATAGTTATGAAGAATATATTAATAACCTGAATTTAGTTTGGAAAGAATGTTTCAGAGTATTAAATGACGGTTGTCGTCTTTGTATAAATATCGGAGACCAATTCGCTCGCTCTATATATTATGGACGATATAAAATTATTCCTATTCGTACGGAAATAATAAAATTTTGCGAAACCATAGGATTTGATTATATGGGGGCTGTTATTTGGCAAAAAGCGACAACGATGAACACTACCGGCGGAGCTACCATAATGGGCAGTTTTCCATATCCGAGAAATGGGATTATTAAACTAGATTGTGAATTTATCCTGATTTTTAAAAAGTTGGGAACAGCGCCAATAGTATCAAGGGAGATAAAAGAAAAATCCAAAATGTCTAAAGAAGAATGGAATAAATATTTTATCGGTCATTGGAATTTTAATGGCGCAAAACAAGATAAACATTTGGCTATGTATCCAGAAGAGTTGCCAAAACGGCTTATAAAAATGTTTAGTTTTGTGAATGACACAATATTAGACCCATTTTTGGGAAGTGGTACAACAACTCTTGCAGCAAAAAATTTAGACCGCAATTCTATTGGTTTTGAAATAAACAAGAAATTTTTGCCTATAATAAAAGAAAAAGTCGGGGCGAACAAAAAAGATTTGTTTAAAGATACGATTTTTGAAATTACAGAACAAATAAATAAAACTGCAGATTTTAAAAATGAAATCTCAAAACTGCCTTATATTTTTAAGGATTCAACAAAGTTTAGCAGAAAGATTGACCCTCAAAAATTAAAATTTGGTTCAAAAATTAATTTTACAAATAACGAAAGAGTTGATTTGTATTCCGTGAAAGAAGTTATAACCCCAGAAAAGATTTTATTGAATAATAATTTGGTAGTTAAGTTAATCGGAGTTAAGACAAAAAGAGAAATGCTTAGTAAGGCGGTAGAATTTTTACAGGCCAAATTGAAAAATCAAAAAGTTTTTATTAAGTTTGACAACTCAAAATACGATAATGAAAATAATTTGCTTTGCTATTTATATTTACAAAATAAAACTTTTATTAACGCCCATTTGATAAAAGCTGGGCTTGTAGATATAGATGATAAAATTGATTATAAATATAAGTTAAAATTTTTAAATTTAATACAATAATAATATGGCAAAAGAATGGATATTAAACCAAGCAAATATGAGATGGGGATTAACCAAGAAAAGTAAAGTTGGTCCCGTTGCAGAGTTGATAAGAAAATGCGCGCCCAAATCGCTAAAAGAGTGGGAGAAGTTTTATTTAGAGAAAGCTTATTCGAGGCAACATCTTGAACAACTCGGGAAAACTTTATTTATTAAGGTTACTGATGTTTGTAAAGCTGAAATAGAAAATGTTACCGAAGAAGATTGTATAAGTTTCATATATAATTTAGTAATGAACAGAACATTTGATGGTTATCAGTCGGAAATTCAAACAATTTACGGACAGCTTGAAAAGATTCTTGGAGTAAAAATTGAACCTGCCCCTGACGAATGGGACAGAGGATATAATGTTGATTATTTTGTTAAAATTAACGATAAATATATTGGTCTTCAAATAAAACCGGCGGGCTATGAATATATTACACAAATAATTAACGAGAGAGACCAACAAAAAAAGACGCACGAAAAATTTACTGCAAAATACGGCGGTAGAGTATTTTACATTATTTCATTCACTGAAGGCAAAAATAAAATTATTCATAATCCCGAAGTTATTGATGAAATTAAAAATGAGATAAATAGATTAAGAAAATAATTTATGGATAATTTTTGGACGCAATTATTCGTTTCATTTATTGGAACAATCCCTGCGTTGTTTATTGTTCTTTGGGTAGAAAGACAAAGAATGCCAAAACTGGAAATTATTACTTCCGAAAAAGCAAATGCTGATAATACATATCAAGAACCAAGTGTTTATGCGGGCTAAAGATGGAAATTTTTTCGTGTTTTAGTTAGAAACAAACCATTTGTCAAACCGTTTCATTGGATACCAAGACAAACTGCGGAAAATTGCCGAGCAAAAATTGAGTTTTCTAAAATAGGAGTTAAAAATTTTGGTGGGCAAATAAAGATGTGAATGGGTAAAAACCAATTTGTCGAACTTCGTATTAGGCATGGGCATTAAGCGTAATTTAATTTTCGAATTCTAAATGATAAATAATATAAAAAACTCTACTTTAAATAATAATATGAGTGATGAAAAGTTTATGATGTTAGCAATTAATGAAGCCAAAGAATCACTTTTCCCATTTGGCTGTGTTTTGGTTAAAGAAAATCAGATTATTACTACTGGTAGGTCTGGGAAAACAAATACTTTTGATCCAACTGCACACGCAGAAATCAACGCTATTAGAAGTGCTTGTAATAAATTATGTTCTAAAGATTTATCAGGAGTCACGCTGTATTCAACTTGTGAACCTTGTCCGATGTGCTTTTCTGCTTCATGGTGGGCAAACATTAACAGAATTGTTTTTGGGATTTCACTTAAAGAATCGTCAAAATTATTTGGACAAGAAATTCTTGTTGGTGTAGATTATCTTAATGGAAAAGGTGACAATAAAATTGAAATAAAAGGTGGGGTTTTAAAAGAAGAAATTATTAAATTATATAGCGGACTTAAAAATTAATCTTTTCCATTTTGTTTTTTGTTTAACTTTATATCAATAAATTCTAAAATAATTTTTCTAAAAAATTTGATTGAAAAAGCAATAAGATAAATTGCGAAGAATAAAAAATCGCTTTAATTAAGTGGTTTTTTTGTTTTTCATAACAAATCTTGCCGATTATTTTCTTGTGTTTATTATTTCTTTTGCCTTGTCTTGCCTATCTTCCTTTTGTATCGTTTTAGGGCGATCGTCCACGACGAGCACAGCGAGGAGTTAAGATGAAAGCGAAGCTTTCATCGCCTAAGACGAG
>CAYLHU010000027.1:0-5878 GCA_964383715.1 uncultured Candidatus Saccharibacteria bacterium | reverse complement strand
GAAGAAAAAGAAATTATCAAAATAACCGCTATTGAAATAATAATAATTAAAAAAATAATCAATTCTATTTTTGTCTTTTTATCCGTCTCTACCCAAAGACCCTTCAAAGAAGAAAAAGACAGCCCTTTTTTCTTCTTCTTGGAGGCAACTTCTGAAACACCTTCTTTTGTTTCAAGAAAATTAGTGTAGTCGGCTGGCCCACTTTTGTTGTTTTCTTGATTGCCCATACTCACTTCTTTAAATTAAAAACTAAAGGCGATGAGAGCTACGCTCTCATCTTCACCTCGCATCCATAAATGGGTGCTCGGTAAACGACAATCTAAAATCTAAAAAATAATTAAACTAATTTTCTTTTTTAATTTTTATTTGTCGTTTTACATTTTTCATTTTACATTTTTCATTTTTTTCGGCGCATTGTCGGAAAAAGTATCACTTCCCTCAAGCTATTAGAACCGGTTAACAATGCTACCAACCGACCTATCCCCATCCCAAACCCGGAAGCGGGAGGCATCCCATATTCTAAGGCCTCCAAAAAATCCTTATCAATCCTTTGGGCCTCTTCGAGCCCCTTTTTAAACAAGGTCTCTTGCTCCTTGAATCTTTTTTCTTGTTCCAAGGGGTCGTTAAGTTCCGAGAAAGCGTTCACTAATTCTATCCCTCCAATCACCAATTGAAAATTAGCCAGTTTAGAAGAGTCCTTAGGAAGAGATTTGGCTAAGGGTTGGAATCCTGCGGGATAGTGGATAATAAAGGTTGGGTTCAAAATCTTTGGACGACAATATTTTTTATAAATCTCATCAGCAATTTCTACCTTAGACATTTCTCCCCCTGTCTTTATATTTAACGCCTTTGCCTTTTTTAATAATCCTTCTTTAGAAATTTCTTCAAAATCTATTCCTGTTTGCGTTTTCAAAAGTTCGTTAAACTCTACTCTTTCCCATGGGCTTTTGAAAATAATTTTTTTATTCTCGTATTCTATTTCTGTCTTTCGGAAAACTTTTCCCAACACGAAATCAAACATTCTTTCGGTTAACTTCATTAGATCTTTGTAATCGCTGAATGCCCAATAAAACTCCAACATTGTAAAATCCGGATTATGATGCTTATCAATTCCTTCATTCCGAAAACACTTGCCTATTTCATAGACCTTTTCAAATCCGCCAACTAAAAGTCGTTTCAAATAAAGCTCCGGTGAAATTCTCAAATATAAATCCATATCCAAAGCGTTCAGATGGGTCTTAAAGGGCTTGGCTTTCGCTCCCCCATAAAGGGGTTGTAAAATTGGGGTTTCTACTTCTATAAAATCTTCTTCCTCCAAAAAATTTCTTATATTTCTAATAATCTTGGACCTTAACTCAAAATTTTTCTTGACTTCAACATTAAAAATCAAATCTAAATATCTTTTTCGATATCTTTCCTCAACATCTTTCAAGCCATGCCATTTTTCCGGCAATGGTCTTAGTGATTTTGTCAAAATCTTAAAGTCAGAAATCTCTAATGTTTTTTCGCCTGTTTTTGTTTTAATTAACTCTCCTTTTGCTTCAATAATATCGCCGATATCAAAAATATCTTGGAAAAACTTGAATCCTTTTTCCCCGATTTTGTCTTTTCTTAAAAAAGTTTGGATTTTATCAGTCCCGTCTTTCAGGTCCAAAAAAATTAATCCGCCATGTCCCCGCCAGCTCACAATTCTCCCCACTAAAACAACCTCCTTCCCTCCCAACTCTAATTTGGAAAAGGATTTGATAACTTCGGATATTTTATGAGTTCTTTCCGTTTTCATAGGATAGGACTCAAAACCCAAAGATAAAATTTTTCTTACCTTCTTTATCCTATTTTTTCTAATTTCAGATATATTAGCCATTGACTTCATTATAATTGATTATTGCTGAAATACCAATCAAGAATTTCATAGGCAGCAATTTGAGTTAAGGCCTGAACTCCTTGGACATCTTCTATCATTATAACCATAACAATTTCCGGGTTATCATAGGGAGCAAAAACGCTTATCCAATTATGATAGACCTCCTCTTTCCCTGTTTCGGCTGTCCCAGTCTTGGCTCCAACTTTAACTGGCAAACTGTTTAAATAATAAGCCGAACCGGATGGTAAACTCACCGCCTGTCTCATCCCCTCCTTAATGATATTAATTGATTCTGGTTGGATAAAGGCCTCTTTTAATATCTCTGGTCTTACCGTTTCCTCGTCTATTTTCTTGACTAATTTCGGTTTGAATATCCTTCCGCCATTGGCAATGGCTTGAAAAGCGGAAGCGACTTGAATAGGACTAACTAAAATATACCCTTGACCAATTGAAAGATTATAAGTGTCACCCAAATACCATTTTTGGGAAAGGGCTGTTTCAAAATATTCTTCCTTCCAATCAGGACTTGGCACTCGTCCCTTAACTTCCCCCGGCAAATCCACTCCCGTTTTTTCTCCCCACCCAAATTTTTTAAGCCAACTCTCAATCTTCAAAACTCCTAAGCCCTCAAAATGTTTCGGCAATCTAATATCAACCGAACTTGGAGCGTCATATCCTCCGCCGAGCATATAAAAAAAGGGGTTAACCGATTCGGCTATGGCTTTTTTAATAGATGTATACCCATGAAACTTCCAATCGGAAAAACATTCAAGTTCCTCACTATACTTGTTCTCTAAACATAAATCTAAGGGACAAAATAAATTCGTTTCTTCCGTAATTACTTTTTCCTCCAATCCCGCTACCCCCAAAAAGGGTTTAATTGTCGAACCAACAGGATAAACGCCCCCCAATGCCCTGTTTAGCTGGGGGTTATTGGGGTCTTCGTTCAATTTTTCTAATTCTTTTTGGCTAATCCCTTGAGCAAAAAGATTATTATCAAAAGAAGGTAAGGAGACCGAAGATAAGACCGCTCCATTCTCGGGATTTAAAACAACAATTACCCCTGCTTTCGCCTGCCCATTTTTAATACTTCTTTCCAATACTTCGCTGATTTTTTTCTCTAACTCAATGTCTATGTTTAAAACCAAATTAGACCCTGACTGGGGCTCACTCTTTATTTTTTGAAAAATCTCCTCCCCTTTAGCATCTTTTTCTATTTCCAATATCCCTTTTTTTTCGGCTAAGACACTTTCATATTGTCTTTCCAATCCTTCTTTGCCAACATAGTCCTGTATCTGATAATCTTTGCCAAATTCTTTAAACTCATCAGGAGATATTTTTCCCAAATAACCAAGAATATGAGACAGACCTTTTTCTTCAAAATAATTCCTTTTAATTTGCTTCTTGATTTTTATATCATCCAAGTCGTTAGTTTCCGTTTCAAAAAAAACCAGTTCCTGATGAGAAAGAGCTTCTTTCAATAAAACCCATTCTTCCAGCCCTCCGGCAATTTTCTCCTCTAATTGGTCTTGAGGAATATTTGTAATTTTTGAAATTTTTTTTAATGTTTTTTCTGGCAAAGAAGTCCTTGCCCAAAGGTCAAAACTCGTTTCGTTAAAGACCAATTGTTTCATATTCGTATCGTAAATTATCCCTCTCTCCGCTTTTATTTTTAGGTCTAAAAACTTGTTTCTCAAACTCAACTCATCATATTTTTTGTAATTTAAAACTTGGAGATTAAAGGAATACCCCAAAATAAGCAATAAGAGAAAGGCGCTAAAAATAAGAAAATTTGAGAACTTGCTTTCCTCTAATGGGGATTCTATTTTTCTTGTCTCCGACTGGGGGTCGTCTTTTCTTTTCTTAAGAAGATTATCTAAAAATATTTCTTCAATTTCTAAAGGAACGGAATTTATTTTTCTCCTCCCGTTAAAAATATTATATTTCTTCTTAATTCTTTTAGGACTTTCTGAAAAATATTCGTTTTTCATTTTTTTTGAGAAAATCATAAATGACCAAGGATGAGTTCCCCTAAAATTAAAAATATCTTAAAAAGTAAAAAGAATATAACAAAAAGAACTACAAAAGATGAAACTTTTGATTTTTTGAATAAGCGAGAAATTTTTTTTGTGAGAAGAGAATCCAAAAGAAAAATAAGGGTAAAGAAACCAAAAAGATAAAAAGAAAAAAAATCCAAAATTAAACCACTTAAAATAGAAATTACTATTACCTTTGAATTGTCTTCTTCAAAAAATACAACTAAAAATAAAAAAAATAAATATAAAGGAGGAAAAAAAATGAAAAAATTAAATCCATTGAGAAAACTTTCTTGAAAAAGAACCAAAAAGAAAAAAATGGCAATGGAAAAAAGGTGTTTTAAAAAAGACATATTTTAATTCCTGGCTAATATCTGAAAATCAAAATATTACTATATGTGAGTTGCTTCGAACTTAAAATTCGTTTTCGAGAGGAAAATTTTTTACAATAAATAATTTTTCTAATTTAATATCCTTAAAATAAGGAATTATCTCCCCTTCTTGAAAGGGTTTAGAGTCAGACCTGTCAATGTTTTTTATCTCTCCCACCAAAAATATGCTTAAAAACTTCCCGCCCAAAAGAGATGTACTCACAATATCTCCCTCCTCTACCAAAGAGTCCTTTGGTAAAAGCTCTATTCTCATTTTACCCCCCCCCTTCCCTTTGGCTACGGCTAAGAGGGACTTTTCTCCATTTTTTACCTCAACTGAAAAAGTAAAGCTATTTTTGGAAATTAAATCTACTTCAGAAAAATCAGGCAAGACCTTATTAATTTTTCCTATCAGAATCTTCTCCTCGTTAATCAGGGGCATTCCTATTAAAATACCATCCTTGCTTCCGGAGCTCACCAAAATAGAGTCCTCTTCACTTTTCTTCAAGAGAACTTCCGTAAAGACCAAATCGAAGTCCTTTTGAATCCCCAATTCTAATGCTTTTTTAAAAATCTCATTGTTCTTCCGAAGATCTTCCAATTCTAAAATTTTCTCTTTTAAGATAAAATTTTCTTTTTTGAGATTCTCATTTTCTATCCCCAAACCCTTAGAGTCCAAGAAGTTATTTAAAAAATAGGAGAGAGAACTACTCTCTCGCCAAAGAAATTTTTGGAGGGGAGAAAAAAAAGAAAAGAAACCGTTTCTTACATTTAAGTTTAAAAAATTGCTCAAAGAAAAAATTACCAACGCAATTAAGAATATTAATATAATTATTTTAAATTTTTCAAAACCCATTTTAATAAAAATAACCTCTAATTATATTATATGGAGATATTTTCTAAATTAAAACCCCTAATAACTGGCGGCGACCTACTTTCGCGTTAAACACTATCATCGGCCCTGAGGTATTTCACTTCCGTGTTCGGAATGGGAACGGGTGGGACAACCTCGGTATTACCGCCAAATATTAGGGGTCTTAATTTATAGGTTATCATTGATTACCAGCTAAAGATTTTAACTTAATAAAAGCAGATAAAACGATCTATTAGTACTCCTCAGCTAATATGTTACCATATTTACACTTGGAGCCTATCAAAGTCGTAGTCTTCGACTGATCTTATGCGCTCGCACCTCGCTAAGCTCAACACTCCGATCACAAAACATATAACTTATAACTTATAACCCAAGAAAGAAAATTTAAATGTTATATGTTATATGCTACATGCTACACGATTTTGTGTCGAACGCAGTGAAGTACGAACGCTTGAGTCCTAATCTTGAGAAAGGTTTCGCGCTTATATGCTTTCAGCGCTTATCCCAAATCAACTTAGCTACCCAGCGGTGCTGTTGGCACAACAACTGGTACACCAGAGGTTAACTCACTCGGGTCCTCTCGTACTACGAGCAAAATCTCTCAAGACTCGGCGCCTACGGTAGATAGGGTCCGTACTGTCTCACGACGTACTGAACCCAGCTCGCGTAACACTTTAATTGGCGAACAGCCAAACCCTTGGGACCTTCTTCAGCCCCAGGATGAGTTGAGCCG
>CAYLHU010000026.1:0-6013 GCA_964383715.1 uncultured Candidatus Saccharibacteria bacterium | reverse complement strand
TTTCGCTCGTAGCCAACCAATTTATCATATATTGCAATCAACCAGTACCGCATTTTGAATGGCTCGATATTGGGCCACGAAGAAGAATGGGGCTACTATCAGACGAAGAAGATGATGAAGGATGGAGACCCTTTCCTTAGAGCGGTTTAAGGGTATTTTAGGTTATCAACGGTTTACTAATTGAGGTCTGGACTTACCGGCAGGGTTGCGGCATCCTGTTCCATAGAAAGGTCGAGAGAAAATAAGAGGTAATTATCAAAATCTATGGAACAGCAGACAACAATAGCGCCGACGGGCATGAATAATCACGCACCTTTGGCTCAGGTACCCGCAAAATACTGCCTTTACGCCAGGAAATCCACGGAGTCCGACGAAAAACAGGCCTTATCCATTGAAAGTCAAGTGAAAGAAATGTTGCAGATTGCCGAAAGAGACGGCCTTGAGATTATAGACGTAAGAAGGGAATCACATTCGGCCAAGGACTCGGGCGAGAGACCGGTATTCAACGAAATAATTGCCGACGTTAAACGCGGCAGATTCAATGGAATTCTTACCTGGGCTCCGGATCGTCTAAGTAGGAATGCCGGGGATTTGGGGACCATGGTCGATTTAATGGACCAGAAAGTACTTTTGGAAATTAGAACCTACGGCCAACGATTTACTAACTCCCCTAACGAAAAATTCCTTCTAATGATTCTCTGCAGTCAGGCAAAATTGGAAAACGACAATAAAAGCTTGAACGTTAAAAGAGGATTAAGAATGAGAGTGGAAATGGGATTATGGCCCGGAACCGCTCCGACCGGATATCTCAACGAAAAAAGAGTTGACCGCAAAGGATATGTTCTAGTCGATCCTGAAAGAGCTTCTGTTATTAAAAAGATGTTTGAAAGAGTGGCTTATGAAAAATGGTCTGGTAGAAAGATTTACCACTGGTTAAGATTTGAACTGAATTTCCGAACTAAAAGCGACCATCATCTTTCTCTGAGCAACATATATCTGATTCTGCAAAACTCCTTTTACTGTGGCGTCTTCGAATATCCCCAAGGCAGCGGCAGCTGGTATACCGGAAAACATGAACCGCTCATCAAGAAAGAGCTTTTCGACAAAGTCCAGGAGCAGTTAAAAAGAGACCGGATCCAAAGAGAAAGCAGGGATTTCGCCTTCACTAAATTAATTACCTGCGGGTTGTGCGGATCGGGCATCACTGCCGAGGAAAAATTCAAGAAGCAGAAAAACGGCAACGTTCACCGCTACGTTTATTACGGCTGTACCCGCAGTCGGGATCTTCACTGCAAGGGCGGCTATATCCGGGAGGAAGAATTAATTAACCAGCTGTTAGTCATTCTTGATAAGCTAGACGTTAACGAACTGGGCATCCGCGACAAATTTGAAAAGGAATTGGAAAGATACAACAAATTCCGCAGAATCGTCCTGTGCCTCGACAAAGATGAAAAACTGCCAGAAGAAAAGATTGACGTTAAAACTTACGCAAAATACCTGTTAAGAGAAGGCTGTATCGTTGAAAAAAGAGAATTGCTGGCTTGCCTGCAGACTAGACTGATACTGAAAGACAAAACCGTCCGGCTGGAAAAACAAAAGCAAATCGGATAGAATAAATTAACAATTGAATATCGCCTAAACCTTATAGATTTCCCATAAGGCATGGCAGAAAAAACCCGTCAAAGGTATTAAGCTCGTCGTCAGAGCACCTTTGACGGGTCATATCCCGAAAGGGGTATGGGTGGTCGCAAGGCCATCGCTGGCGGCGAGCTTTGTGTTATCCGCCAGAAAGGTCGCAATTGAATTAAAATTAAAAATATTAAAAAATATGACTTTTTTCTGGATTATTATATTAATTATAGTAATTTTGGCTGTCTACAAATATACAAAAGATAAAAAGAAACAAACGAAAATAGAAGAAACCCCAAACCAAACCCATGAAAATAAAATGGAGGAAACCAAAAAATGCCCCCAGTGTCAGAAAGATGTTTCCGCCAAAGCTAAAAAATGTCCGTACTGTCAAAGTGATTTGGGCGATTGGAAATCCAAACGAATTGGATGTGGATCGGTAATAGGTATTTTGATTATTATTGTGGTTAGCTATGCTTTCATTAGCTCAATACTTTCTAATGATTCTAGCACCAAGAAAACCACACCCACCACACAGCAGAACGCAGAACAGTCTTCTACTCCAACAATTCAAGAAGATCTCTTAGAACTGGTAAGTTTCAGGTGCTATACGGAATACGATTATTTTCACATAGTCGGAGAAGTAAAAAACATTAGCGATAAATCTTTAGAGGACGTGGTAGCTGTAGGAAATGCTTATACCCAAGACGGAGAATTCGTAAAATCAGATGATACATTAATAGACTATAATCCAATTCTTGCAGGGCAAACTTCTCCTTTTGAAGTACTTATGACTGGAAATCCAGCAATCAAAAAATGTAAAGTAAGCTTTAAAGAATTCTGGGGAGGAACTATTCCAACTAAGACAGAATAAAAATTACGCAAGTCATAATTAGATTAAAAAACACGGAGCTACTACTTCGTGTTTTTTAGTTTTTACTAAAGCTTCTCGGTCTCTTGATAAAAAATGCTTAGGATTTCCGTTATCTTTCTTATTTCAAATTTAGCTTTCCATTATATTGTTCAATTGAAGTTTCAGAGCTTGGAAGTTTCCATTGCCTAAAACTCAAATTATCATTCTTGTCAGTTTCGCAAATACCAAGAGTAAAACTTCTAAAATGAGAACTGTTTTTAAAGCTCTTTCCTCTTTCTTTTTTTCTATACACTTCATCAAGAGGAGCAACTATCCTATCCAGCCAACCACTTTTTCCATAATCTGTATAAATATATCTTGTTGACCCTAACGCAAGATCTGTAAGCTCCTCTAAATTAACTTCTGGAGTTTTATTTTCACTCTTTTCAACATGTTCTATTTTAATATTTTCTTCAAGTCTAATATAGTTTCTCAATCCTGCTTCTAATCTTCCTAAAATTCTTTCGTTGTCCAAAGAAACTTTTCCAAAAACATGAGCGTCCGTATAGAACCTCTTAATTTTCACTCCGCCGTAACACGTAAATTCAGGATTAAAACAGTAATGGAGACACCCTTTAATGCCCATTCTCAAAAGGGTTTCGTATTTACGTCTTGTTCTCTCTTCTTCGGAAGGGAGATGCGCCCAGAAAGAATCAGATAGATTGCCTGCGAAAGTTCCAATTTTAATCCCCAAATCTGTTTGAAAGCATTGAGGCATTCTTTGAAAAATGTATGAAAAAGATTGCGCTCTCATTCCCCTATTTAATAAGTATAACCACTGTTCGGCAGTTAAATTTCTGCTAGCCGTTTCTTTACGTAGTTTTTTCCAATTTATGGTAAAAGGGTCGGCTTTTAATTCTGTCCTTTTTTGCTGAAGGGCTTGATTTAAAATAGCTTTGGAACGTAAGGGTACAATCAAAAATTGATGGTAAAATGGACAATTTTTTCGACCATAAGCTTCGTCATGATAAATTTCAACTTCTTCTAAGGGAACAGGGAAATTAAATAATTTTTGCGGATTAAGATCAGACATTTTAAAAATAGATTCTAGAAATAAAAGGCCGCTATTGGCGACCTTTTATTTTCAAGCGTCTCGGTCTCTCGATAAAAAATGTTGATGGCTCCCCATTCCGTCCTCCCTCAAGCTTTCTCCATAGTTTTACTGAATTTAATCCACCAGTCAAAGAAACGAAATCTGTCCTGATAATTGCCCGCCGCCGCAGGCGGCGGGCAGAATTGCTGTCCCGCTTCGCGGGACAGCAAACGGGCAAAAAATTCAAGAAAAATTCCGCTGAAAGCGAAATCGGCGTTGCCGAAAAATTACCATGAAAATTGATTGCTTTTCACAATATTCAAAAAGGTTTCTTCGTAGCCCACTTCTGGTTTTAAGTCATATTTGGTAAAAAACATTTCAAAAATAATCAGTTTATTGTTTTGAGTTGTATAGATGAAATTGCCCACTCTTTGCCATTTTATTCCTCCGGCATCTATATTTTCGACACCGCCTGAACTAAATGAATTATATGTTAAGAATTGGCTAAAAGAGTAATTTTTGGCGTCATAGCAAATATAAGAAAATATTGAATTTTTCCCAGGTTCATCAAAAGTCGCTTGGGATAAAGGTTCCTGAGGCAAGGGAAGAACTAAGCTAGACTTTGTCCAGGATTTTGGATATCCAAATTTAACCTTGCAAATATCGTCATAGTATTCTCCAACAATTTTATGGTCAATAGTCCCTGCTTCCTCGCCCTGTTCTTTTCCTCCACTAAAAATTAAAATCAGAATCAAAATCAGCAAGCCAGCTAAGATAATGTAGATAATTTTTTTTCTGGCCATAGTTTTTATTTAATTAACTTTACCCCTAATCTCTCTGAGAGATTCTTGCGTAATCTCCATGACTTGCCAAAACAGGTATAAGAGAGCCAGGATTGCAGAGATTGGTTAAATTTTTCGGGGCTCATCAATCCTTCTCTTAGTCTCCGTTGGTAAATTTTTGTTCTTTTAATGAATTTTTTCACTGTGCTTTTCCGCAAAAGACGATGGGTCCCGAAAATTTGGTATCCCAGAAAATCGATGCCCTTTTCAACGGGGAAAATATTGGCTTTCTTTGGATGAAGCTCTAAGTTTAATCTATTCTCCAAAAATTCCCGAATTTCCTTTTTTACTTTATGCAAATATCTTTTATCAAAATCCAGAATTAGGAAATCGTCCATATAGCGGATATAATACCTTGCTCTTAATCCGTGTTTCACAAACTGGTCTAGCTCGTTCAGATAGATATTGGCAAAAAGCTGACTGGTTAGATTACCAATGGGAATTCCCACGCCCGGTTTTTCCTCACTGGAATTTAAGATTTTTTCAATCAGCCAAAGGGTTCTTCCAACAGTAATCTTCTTTTTAATAAGTTTTAAAAGAATTTTATGGTCTATACTGTCAAAATATTTTGAGATATCGCATGTCAAACAAAATTTTTTTTTACCTCTAACCCCACAGGGTCAGGGGTAGACCGCCAAAACTTCTCCAATCTCTTTATCGCTCCGTGGGTTCCTTTTCCTTTTCGGCAGGCATAACTATCAAAAATAAAACCTTTGTCAAAAAGCGGTTCAATAATGTTACATAAAGCGTGGTGGATTACTCTGTCAGGAAATGAAGGGGCTTTAATTTGGCGTTTTTTGGAATCGCAAACGGTAAATTTCCGATAGCCGCCGTGTTGATAAGTTTGATTTAAAAGTTCTTGCTGGATTCTTAATAAATTCTCCTCTAAATTATAACTGAACTCCAAAATATTATTCCGATAGCGCTTGCATTTTCTGGCTTGAAGATAAGCTAAATGAATATTTTCAAAAGAACAAAGTTTTTCAAATAAATTATTATAGGTTTTCATCCCTCCTTAAAGACCTACTTACCCAGAGGAGAATTTTCTTCCCAACAAAATAAGGAATACTCATACTCCCCTGGGATACAGGTTTGATATTTTCCCTCCAGGACTTTCGGGAAGGAGTAAAATCAGTAGTCTTCTTGGCACGGGCTTATATCCGTAGATATTTCGTTCAGGCCAAGTAGTTGAAAAGTACCGGGCACAGCGCAACCCAACATTGTTGTTCTGATTCGTCGTGTCCCAATTCAAGTTCAGTGTGAAAGCACCGGCGTTGGCTTCATTGTCCCAATTGCCGCCGCGGATGAACACGCGTTGTGCGATCTTACCCCTCTATCTATTAAAAATAGATAGCAAAAATTATGAAAATTTTGGCTGAGACTATTGAAAAAATTGAAGGAAAGAGAAAGCATGGGAAGTCATAGAAGATGTTGTTGTGGAGCAGGAATTTTTAATTGCGAAGAGTGTTATTTTGTAGATAATCCAGATTATAATTGCAGCGAATGCGCTGATACTGATACTGCAACTGTGGAACTTGATGTATCTTTTACTCCTTATCAATGGGGATGTGTAGAAGATTATACAAATTGTGCTTT
>CAYLHU010000025.1:0-6724 GCA_964383715.1 uncultured Candidatus Saccharibacteria bacterium | reverse complement strand
AAAGTTAAAAGTTTGACCGGCTCCCTGTTTCGCTTGTTTAAAAATTATCCAAAAAAACCAAACAAATATCAAAATAGGCAACAGCAATCCTAAAACGGGGAGCAACCAATCGGATGTTTTCCCTTTTTCCTCCTCAATATTAATTTTGGCTTTTTGGATATCTTTGCTGGTTAGTCCGTAGTTAATTAGGGGCTCAAAGATAGAGACCCCAATCTCTTTTCGAGAAAATAATTCCTCCCCCGATTTATAAAAGATAGAAATTTTTTCTCCAAAAACTTCAACTTTTTCAATTTTTTCATCTTTGATGTCTTGAGCTAACTGACTTAGAGGAATATTTTTTTCTTCTTGAGAGGTTGAGGGGCTAAATAAAGCAAAAACGGCTGAAATTAGAAAAAAAACCAATATGACAAATAAAAAGTTTTGAAAGAATTTTTTCGAGGTCTTCATTTTTTTAAGGAAAGATAAAGGCGGTTGCCGTTGATTTCAATTATTTTCACTTTTATTTTTTGACCAACTTTAAGAACATCTTCCATTTTTTCTTCTTTGACAATCGGTATTTCTGATGGGTAAAGAAGTCCTTCCACTCCTTCTTCTATTTCAACAAATGCTCCGAAATTAGTTATTCCGGTGATTTTTCCTTCTTTTATTTCTCCCACTTTATAATCCTTCATAATATCTTCTTGCTTGTCAAACAACTGTACTTTTTCTGACAAAACAAGTTTTTCTTTTCTTGGATCTAAGTTGATAATCCTTACCTTTAAGGGTTTGCCGATAAACTCTTGGAGGGCCTTGACTATCTTTGCCGGATCGGAGTCCTTAACTTTTGGGTAGTGATTCGGGCTTAAGTGAGAAACTGGCAAAAAAGCGGGAATATTTTCAACCTCGGTGAGTAATCCGCCCTTATTGACTTTTTGAATTCTAACTTCAAAATCCTCTTTTTCTTCTTTTCTTCTTCTTAACTCTTCCCATGTTGCTTCTTTGGCGGCGTCTGCTAACGATAATTCTCGGTATCCCTCTTTGTCTTCCATTTCTATTATTTTTGCCGAGACGGTTTCCCCTATATCCAAACCCCTCAAAGCACTTCGGGCTTTATGAAACTCGGCGCCATATATTATCCCGATTCCCTTTATCCCCAAATCTAAAAAAATAGAGTTTTTATCGGTAGCGATAATTTTTCCCTTAACCAATTCCCCAACCTTTGGCGGAGAAATTATTTCAGAATCAATTTTTCTTAAAGGTTTTAATTTTATAGGCATATACCGACATATTACTATATAATCAAAAAGGATTCAATATTCTGAATAAGGCGAAGCACCAAGATTTAGAAGAAAACAGCATTGAAAAGCGAAAATATTTTATGTTATAATCAAGTTATTATGCAAATAAATTATTGGGGGGAGTCCTTTTTCGGGTTTGACATTAAAAATGTTAGTAACGAGAAAGTTACCGTTATCGTTAACTCTCCTTATGAGAAAGATTCAAAATTAAAATCTCCGAAAATAGACAGCGACATTTTACTTTTAACTGACTCGCAGACAAAAATTTCTGATATCCAGAAAAAAAATAGTCAGTTGTTTTTGATTAACCAAGCCGGGGAATATGAGAAGAAAGGGGTCTTTATCAAAGGCATTGCTTTTCTTGACCAAGGAGAGAAGTTTTTTAATATAATTTATAAAATTGAAGCCGAAAAAGTAAAAGTTTGTTATTTACCGAACTTTTCTCCCAAAAAATTATCTCCGGAACAATTGGAAGAAATTGGGCAGATTGATGTTTTAATAGTACCTGCCGGAGAAGAATCATCTTTTGGGTCCAAGGAAACGGCTGATATTATTTCCCAAATTGAACCAAGAATAGTTATTCCTATGGTCTATGGGAACATAGAAAAGTTTCTTAAAGTTATGGGAGCGGAAAAGATTGAAGCCCAGAAAAAGGTAAAAATAGACCAAAAGAGTTTACCCAAAGAGGAAACGGAAATTATAATCTTAGAACCTTAATTGTGGAGAAGAAAAATTTTTTTCAAAAAATTCAAGAACTCAAAAATTTTCAGAAAAAATTGATTGTTTTTGGTCTAATAGCAATTTTAGGAATCATCTTAGGATTTTTAGTTTTTAAGAATTTTCAAAAGAATCTGAAATTTTTTCAGGAGAAAAAATTTTTGGAAGAATTGAATTTACCGGACAAAAAAGAGAAACTCAAAGATTCTTTTCGAGAAATAGAAGAGATGTTTAACGCAACATCTTCTTTGGATTAAATATGAAAAAAGAAAAAGAAAAAAAAGAGGAAAAACAAGAAGAAGAACGAAAGGGAGAGATAGGGTATGTCAAAGACAGGGAGGTGGTCCAGGAAATGAAAGAGAGTTATTTGGATTATGCAATGTCGGTTATTGTTTCTCGGGCTTTGCCCGATGTCAGAGACGGACTAAAACCGGTTCACCGAAGAATTTTATTCGCTATGTATGAAATGGGGCTGAAGCATAATGTTAAGTTTAGGAAATCGGCTACGGTAGTTGGAGAAGTCCTTGGGAAATTTCATCCTCACGGAGATATGGCGGTTTATGACGCTTTGGTTAGAATGGCTCAAGATTTTTCTCTTCGTTATCCCTTGATTCAAGGTCAAGGAAATTTTGGTTCGGTAGATGGCGATTCTGCTGCCGCTCAAAGATATACAGAGTGTCGGCTTTTTTCAATGGGGGAGGAAATGTTGAGAGATATCGAGAAAGAAACGGTTAATTTCCAGCCAAATTACGACGGGACAAGGGAAGAGCCGATGGTCTTACCCTCGCCTCTGCCCCAAATTTTGTTAAACGGTTCTTTTGGGATTGCTGTTGGAATGGCGACAAATATCCCTCCTCATAATGTTTCCGAGGTTTTAAACGCTACCATTTATTTACTTGAACATCCCGATTCTGACAGCGAGGACCTTTTACAATTCATAAAAGGCCCTGATTTTCCGACCGGGGGGGTAATATTTAATCGGAAGGACATATCTTCCGCTTATTCTCAAGGGAAAGGGAGCATCTTAACGAGAGGTAAGGCGGAAATTAAAGAATCCCAAAAGGGGAATACCCAAATTATAATTACCGAAATCCCCTTTCAGACATCAAAAGCGGATTTAGTAATGAGTTTCGCTAAATTGGTTGAGGATAAAAAAATAGATGGGATTAAAAATATTAGAGACGAATCGGACAGAGAGGGGATGAGAATTGTTATTGATTTAAAGAAAGAGGCCTTTCCCAAAAAGGTCTTGAATGCCCTTTACAAATATACTTCGCTTCAAAAAAACTTTTCTTTAAATATGTTGGCCTTAGTTGACGGCATTCAGCCAAAAGTTCTTTCTTTGAGCGATATTTTAACATTTTACCTAAAACATAAAAAAGAAATTGTTATTCGAAGAGTTCGGTTTGAGCTTAAAAAAGCTGAAGAAAGAGCTCATATTTTGAGAGGCCTAATGATTGCCTTAAAAAATATAGACGAAGTTATTAAGACGATTAAAAAATCAACCTCTAAAGAAGACGCCAAGAAGAACCTAATGAAAGGGTTTAAACTCACAGAAATTCAATCTTTGGCTATTCTGGAAATGAAATTACAAAACTTGGCGAAATTAGAAAGAGAAAAAATTGAAAATGAATTGAAGGAATTGGAAAAGAAAATCAAGGACTTAAAACTAATTCTTGATAGCCCTAAGAAAATTAAAGAAGTGATGAAAAAGGAATTAGAAGAGATGTTGGAAAAATATCAAGATAAAAGAAAAACAAAAGTGGTCGCCTCTTCTCCCGACGAGATAGGCGAAGAGGAGTTAATTCCCGAAATGGAGGCGATTGTTATTCTTACCCAAGGAGGTTACATTAAAAGGGTTAAACCTTCTTTGTATAAAATCCAAAAGAGAGGAGGGAAAGGTATTATTGGATTAGATGTTTCGGTGGAAGATATGGTTGAACATTTTCTTGTGGCGACAACATTGGATAACTTGCTCTTTTTTACCGACTCTGGAAAAGTTTTTCAGTGTTCTGTTTGGGAAATTCCGGAGATGAAAAGAATTTCTAAGGGAAGGGGACTGTTAAACTTTTTAGAAATATCCCAAACCGAAAAGGTCTTGAGTTTAATCCCCTATACCAAAAAAGACGCCCAAAAGAAAAAGTATCTAATAATGGTTACCAAAAATGGTATAATAAAAAAGACGGAATTGGACGCTTTCAAAAATGTTCGGCGAAATGGCTTAATAGCCATAAATCTTAGAAAAGAAGATTCTCTAAAAGCGGTAAAAATTGCCGAGGCGGGAGACGAACTTATATTGATAACTCAAAAAGGGCAGTCCATTAGGTTTAAGGAAAAGGATTTAAGACCGATGGGGCGAGCGACAGCCGGGGTAAAGGGGATAAATTTGAAAGGAAATGACAAAGTGATTGCTATGGATATTATTAGGAATGAAAAATGAGGCGATAAATGCTTCACATTTGTCTTAACTCAACCCTTCGGGTTTCGTAAGCGATGAATGCTTCGCATTCATCTTAACTCACCTGCTATGCAGGCTCGTAAATGAAAAAAGAGAAGAAACAATCTAAAAATAAGAATTATTTGTTGGTTATCACTAAAAATGGTTATGGGAAAAGGACAAATATTGAAGAATATCGTCTTCAAGGGAGAGGCGGTTCAGGCATAAAATCTTTAAGAATCAACGAAAAAACCGGAGACGCTGTTTTTTCTAAAGTTGTTGGCGAAGATACTGGGAAGGACTTAATTATTATCTCTGAAAAGGGACAAGTTATCAGAACATCTCTTGGTTCTATTTCCATTGTTGGTCGGGTAACTTCCGGAGTCAGGGTAATGAAGCTTTCCAAAGAAGATAAGGTTATGAGTGCAATCTGCCTCTAACATGTAACATGTAACATGTAACGTGTAACGTGTAACGTGTAACATGTAATTTATAAGATTTTATGGTGGAAGAAAATTTTCATTCAAAATTAAAATTATTAATGGATGAATTTGTTTCTCGGATTTACGAAATTACAAAATATTTTCCGAAAGAAGAAATTTACGGACTAACATCGCAATTAAGGAGAGCGTCTTTATCAGTGATTTTAAACTATATTGAGGGGTTTGCTCGACAAAGAAAATTAGTATTAAAAAACTTTTTGGAGATCTCTTATGGGTCGCTAAAAGAATCTAAATATTTAATCTATTTTAGCACCAAACAAGGTTACATAAAGAAATTAGAAGAGGAAAAATTATTAAATTTATCTGAAGAAATTGGGGCGATGCTTTGGGGAATTATCAAAAAATTAAAATAACTTATGTTGCATGTTACATGTTACACGCCTATGACATTTGTGGTTCCAAATAAAATATTGAATCAACTTGGTTTGCGGGAAAATATGACCGCTGCTGATTTCGGTTGCGGTTCTGGCGGTTGGGTTATTCCCTTGGCCGTCCTTTTAGAAAAAGGGAGGGTTTTTGCCGTTGACTTACAGGAAGATGTTCTTTCATCTTTGGCGGGTAGAGTTAAACAAGAAGGGATTTTTAACATTAAGACGATATTGGCAAATATGGAAAATGGTGTTCCGGAAATTAAAAGTTTTTCCTGCGGTTTAGTTTTAATGACAAATCTTTTATTTCAGGTTGATGAAAAAGTAGTCGTTTTTAAGGAAGCTAACAGGGTCTTAGACAAAGGGGGGAAATTATTGGTGGTTGACTGGAAATTGGATTCGGTTTTGGGACCCAAAGAAGGCAAGGTTTCGGCTGATGAAGTAAAAAGAATTGCCCAAGAAACGGGTTTTCGGTTAGAAAAAGAAATCAATGCTGGCGACTACCACTACGCTTTGGTGTTCACCAAAGCATAATTTTCAATTTCGAATTTCGAATAAATTTTCTAATTTTAAATTTTGAATGAAATTAATTTAAATTCGTTTAAAAATTAAGTTATTAAAAATTAAAAAACTTGTTTTTTTTAGGAATAGTTCTAATATAAAGTCATAAGCGATGAATGCTCCGCATTCATCTGCGAGCTCATTTTATGAGCAAGCCAAGATGAGAGTAATCTCTCATCGCCATTTTTGCTTCGCGAAAGCTCGGTTAATAAGCGATGAATACTTCGTATTCATCTTTACCTTCTCTTACTTAAAGCGATAGCGAGAGTGGAAAAGATTTTTTTAAAAATCTTTGACTAATCGCTTCGCGAAAGCTCGGTTAATAAGCGATGAATACTTCGTATTCATCTTTACCTTCTCTTACTTAAAGCGATAGCGAGAGTGGAAAAGATTTTTTTAAAAATCTTTGACTAATCGCTTCGCGAAAGCTCGGTTTATGAAGAAGATTTTTTCAATATTTATAATTTCCATTATTTTACTGACTCCCCTCGGTCTTGTTTTGGCTAATACGGGTGCTCCTTGTTGTGAAAGTAGTGATTGTAGTGGCGGAGAGGAATGCCATTGCAAAGAAGCCAATCAATCATGCACATTCGCTAGTGGAGAGATAACAGCTGGGAAAGGGGGAATATGTGGTCCTATGGGCAATATTGTCATTTGTCCTCCGACAAAATATCGGGAAATAGGAGACATTATTGAGGGTCTAACTAATTGGATTTTCTATCTTGCCGTTATCCTCGCTCCCCTAATGATTATAATCGGCGCTTTTATGTATATGACTTCAGCCGGCAATCCCGAAAAAGTCAAGAAAGCGACTGCCTTGATTAAGTGGTCAATTATCGGTTTGGTTATCATTTTGGCTGG
>CAYLHU010000024.1:0-7268 GCA_964383715.1 uncultured Candidatus Saccharibacteria bacterium | reverse complement strand
TTATTTATTATTTATTATTTATTATTTATTATTTATTATTTATTATTTATTATTTGGGATTTGTTTGTAATTTGGGATTTGATTAGATTAATTAGATATTAGGTCAATTAGGTTAATTTTATTTGCTAATTTTTACTTTGGCCGTCCTCAACAATTTCTCGCCCACCAAGTATCCCTTCTCTATGACTTCAATGATTATCCCCTTTTCCTTATCTTTTAATTCTACTTCTTCAACCACTTCATGAAAAGAGGGATCGAACTTTTCGCCAAGAGGTTCTAATCTTTTCACGCCTTGTTTTTTAAAAAATTGATGAAATTGATTTTCTATCTGCAAAACCCCTTTGACCCATTCAATATCTTTTAAGTTTCCCGGCGTATGTTCTCTCGCTCTTTCTAAATTATCATGGATATTTAAAATCTCCAAAAGCCAATTTTTTTTAACAAAATCCAAAAAAGAGCCGATTCTTTCTTCTTCCTTTTTCTTGTAATTCAAAAAATCAGCCCGGGAATGTTGCCAGCCATTCAAGTATTCCTCTTTTAATTTCTCACACTCTTTTAACTTCTTCTTAATTTCACTTAATTCCAAACTCTTTTTTTCTTCAATCATACTTCAAATAAAAGACGATATTTACATCTTTTATTATAACCTACTAAAAAAAATAATCAAGAACCTCGGGTAATATGTACACACTTTTTGCCCTTTCCTAAAAAGAAAAATGACTGGGTTTAACCCCGTCATTTTTTATATTAAATCAGATCAATTATGCTTAAAATAAACCGGCGACCGCATACGAGTTTTAAGTAATTGGTTCTAAAATAAAAAAAGCCCTCGGCGAAAAAATCGCCGAGGGACATAAATATTATTATCCCTTAGCTTGGGTTTTCTTTTCCTTGCCTTTTTGTTAGAATAAATTAAAATAAAAAAACATGCATATACTAAAAACGAAAACGATAACTTGGGTAGAAATAAAAAATCCAAACGATAGAGATATTGAATATCTTAAAAAGAATTTTAATCTTCACCCTTTGGTTCTAAAAGAAATTCTCCCGCCTATTGATTACCCTAAAATAGAAAACTTCAACGGCTATTTTTTCATTACTCTTTTCTATCCTTATTTTGACAAAAAAACATTTCAAACAATCCCCTTTGAATTGGATATTATTGTTTCCAAAAATTATATCATCACGACTCATTATAAAGATATAGTCCCCCTAAAAGCCATTTTTGATAAATGTAATCTTTATAAAGAAATAGCGGAAGAATACACCAAGCAAGGAACGGAAGAACTTTTATACAGAATCATTGAAGGAATATTTTCGGCCTGTTTTCCGAAACTTGGTCATATTAAACAAAACATAGACAAGGTTGAAAACCTTATCTATGAAAAGAATTACGAAAAAGCGGTCAACCAAATGTCATTAGTTAAAAGAGAC
Source organism: uncultured Candidatus Saccharibacteria bacterium (assembly GCA_964383715.1). Classification (GTDB taxonomy): domain Bacteria; phylum Patescibacteriota; class Minisyncoccia; order Minisyncoccales; family CG1-02-41-26; genus CAYLHU01. Next base: position 5,834 of record CAYLHU010000024.1, on the reverse strand, counting down.
ATTATCGGTTTTCAGCGAATTGTCGCCCCGTCCGGCTTGGTCTTAAAAAGCTTGATTAAAGAAGTGGAAAAAACCTTTAACAAAAAAACTATCCCCTATTTCCATAATTTAAGAACCTTATACGAGCAAATAAACAGCATTTTGGAAACCCAGTTTAGAACATTATCCGCTTTGGACTCTACCAACCAGTCCCTTTTGAGCAATAAGACCAACCAAATAATCAAGGTTTTGACAATTTTTTCAGTTATCGTTTTTCCCTTAACTTTGTTGGCAGCGATATTTGGAATGAATACCAAATATTTGCCTTTTACTCAAAGTTCCAACGATTTTTGGATAATAATCGGAATTATGTTTTTAGGGACATTTTCAATGATTGTTTTTTTCAAAACAAAAAAGTGGTTTTAATCGTCCGCCCACTTATAGTATGCCTTGGGAAATCTTAAATCAATATATTTAAGATTTTTTCTTTCCTCCGGAAAAATTTCTTTTTCTAAAAGTAGTTTAATTTTAGTCAAAGCCAAATCTACATCTCCCGATAAATCAAAATAAACTTCCCATTCTTCGACCATACTTAAAATTATCTTTTTGTTGTCGTCTAAAATAAATTTTTCAATTTCAATTCCCAATTGTTCATTAAAGGTCTTTTCAATTTTTAGGATATTAGACATCGTTTCGGAAGAAGGTTTTTCCAACCCAAAAATCATAGTGAGGTCTTCGGAAAAGAACCCGGGAAAAAGAATTCCTTGCTTGTCAATTAAAGAACAACTATTTTCTGCCTCTTGCCCGCTAAAACAAAAAATATTCACGGCTTCTCTCTTTTTCAGGTTCAGAACAAAGTTGTCCGGAAAAACTTTTTTAATTTTCAACCACTCAATTTCCGGATATTCGCTCAAAAGATTATCTTCCATTTCTCGGGCTTTAAATAAGAAAAAATTGGAGCCCTTTTTATTTTCTACTAAAACTTGGATTTTGTTTTTCAGGGCTTCCTCTTGGACATTAACTTCTATTTTTTCAATCTTGAAAAGTTGAGAAAAAAATAAAAAATAAGCAATTGAGGAAATTAAAATAAAAACTAAAATAATATCCCAAAAAAGACGCCTCTTCAAAAGAGATTTTTTCTTTGTCTTATATTTTCTTTTGGGTTTATATCGACCCATAGCACAAATTATTATCTACGAGTTTTTTACGAAGTAAAAACGAGTCAAGATTAACACGAAGTGTTCATCGCCTGTACACTTTTACACTTTTGCACTTTTCCACTTATTTATCCTGCCATTCTTCTCCTTGGCGAACTAAAAGGTCTTTGGCCTTTTCTGGTTCCAGTATTATTTCTTGAACAATTTTCTCCATTCTTGTCCCCTGTGAACCCTTAACCAGTAGAACATCGTCTTTTTGAATAAATCCCTTTAAAAAATCCGAGATTTCTTTCAATGTTTCAAAATTGAAAACTTTTTCTCGAGACATATTCCCTCCAAGCGCCCCTTCGGAAATAATTTTTCCTTTATCCCCTAAGGTTATTAAATAATCAATCTCTTTTTCCTTAGCTGCCAATCCCCCAACTAATCGATGGAAATTATCGCTCTCTTCCCCCAACTCTAACATTGCTCCCAAGACAGCTATCTTTCTTTCCCCAAAGGGCAAATCGGCTAAGGACCTTAGACCTTTTTTAACTGCTTGGGGAGAAGAATTATAAGTATCGTCAATAATTATTGAATTATTAAGCCCTTTCAACTGGTGCATTCTGCCAGCTAAAACTTCATAATCCCTCAAACCCAAAGATGCTTGTTCTATCCCCATACCATAGCAAAGTCCAACCGAAACAGCCGCCAAGAGAGAATATATCTGATGGGAAGAAGTTCCTCCCTTTAATGAAAAATGGAAATGTCTTTCTTGATAAGTGAAATCAAATCTTAACCCTTGCCGGTCAACCTTAATATCCCGAGCCATTAAGTCAGAATCTTTTTCTATCCCATAAGTGATAAATCTTGAAGCCAAATTCATCTTTTCAAAATCACAATTATCTTTATTGACAATGGCGAAACCATCTTTTTTCAAGAAAGAAAAAGGGATAATTTTTTCTTTAAAGATATTATCCAGCCCCCCGAAAAACTCTATTCGCGATGAAATCTTCGATTTCATCTTGACTCGCTTTTGTGAAGCAAAACCTTGTAAATGGACTGGAGCAACAGCTGTTAAAACAGCGACTCTTAATAGCCCAGAGGGAAAAATTTCCATTAGATATTTCAAGTCGCCCGGTTTATCGGCCGCTGTTTCTAAAATCAATATCCCGGGATAATTTTTTTTCTTAAATATAATTAAATTAAAAAATTTTAAAAAAACTTTGAGCCAGCCCAAAATTGATTTTCCCGGCGAAACCTCCCCTAAAATCGTTAAAGGGACTCCTATTTCATTATTGTAATTTTTGGTATTTCGCCTGACTCTGAACTTTTTTCTCAAAACAAAATAGATTGCCTCTTTGGTTGATGTTTTCCCAATGCTTCCAGTAATACTGACAATTTGAGGAACCTGTTTTTTTAAAACTGCTCGGGCTAATATTTTTAAAATTTTTTCAATGTTTTTTTTCGCCATATATATTGATATTCGTAAACTTATGAATTATTCCTCCTACCAAGGAGTAAAAAAAGTAAATCAAAATAATTTTCTTATTTTTCTAAAAATCCTATATAAGAAATACCAAGTTCTGCTGAAAACTATTTCTATCCCTTTGGGATATTTAACTTCTTTCCCTCCGAAACTTTTTTTAAAAAATGTTAGACCCGGCCATTTTTTTTCGTCAACCCCCCAAAAATCATATTCCCGGTATCCTTCTCTTTTCGCCATTTTCATCGCCTCCCATTGGAGCAAAGCGACCGCTTTCAAGGAGCGATATTCCCAATCCGAAGCTCCGTGCAGACAAGTTACCCTTGAATTAAAAAAGAATAAGATATTAGCCGCGATTATTTTTTCCTTATAATAAGCAAGGAGCAATTTAACTTTTAAATCGGAACTACTGAAATCAAATAATTTTTGATAACGCCTTTCCTTAAAAGAACAAAATTCGTCTCTCTTGGCGGTTTTTTCCATCAAATTATAAAAATCCGGAAGATATTTATTTTTAATTTCAATTTTTACTCCCCTTTTTTCGGCTAATCTTATATTATATCTAACCCGGTAAGTAAAATTTTTTAGAATTTTTTCTTCTTCTTTCTCCAAATCCAAAATTAAGGTCTTTTGGGGTTGAACTCTTTTAGATGAGATTTTGTAAGCGAAATTTTTAGGGAAATCGGAGAACGGTTCAATTCTTAAAAAAATCGTTTTTTCTTTTTGATTTAGTTCTTTAATTCTTTCTAAAATCAAGTTGAGGGATTCTTTTTTTATTTCTTCATTGATATTTTTCCTAAAAGTTGGACCAAAAGGAATATAAAAAAAAGACCTTCCCCCAAAAGAAAAAGGGTCTTTTATAAACTGGGCAGAGGCCATAATTGAGCTGTCTTGAAAAATTACCAATCGCCAAATTTTTTTCCCAAGTGAACTTTGAAACTCTCCCCATTCGTAGGACTGAAGAAACCTTCCGCCATTTGAGATTAAAAAACTATTCCATAATTCCTTAGGAATATTTTCTTTTATCTTTAACATAATATTTAGTTCTTCTTTCTTGGGATAAAGGGAATTGTTTTTGAGTTTAGATATTTTGTCAAAACATCTGGTATTTCTATTCTCCCATCCGCGGTCTGATAATTTTCTATAATAGCAATAAGTATTCGACCAATGGCAAAAACTGTTCCGTTCAATGTGTGGACAAACTCTAAATTATTGGTCTTGCTGTCCTGATAACGAATATTTAATCTCCGAGATTGAAAATCGGTACAATTAGAACAAGAATTGGTTTCCCGGTATTTATTCTGACCGGGCATCCAGACCTCAATATCAAAAGTTGAAGCCGAGACCCGAGAGCTATCGCCTCCGCACAAATGAACTAATTGATAGGGCAGTTTTAATTCTTTGATTAATTTTTCTTCCAAAGAGACAAGAAACTTATGTTCTTCTTTTGATTTTTCGGGATGGCAAAAACTGAACATTTCTACTTTGTCAAATTGATGAACTCTTAATATCCCTTTAGTATCCTTACCATAAGAACCCGCCTCCTCCCTAAAACAACTTGAAAATCCAATGTATCTTTTGGGTAAGTCCTTTTCTTCTAAAATTTCTCCTTGGTGCATCGCTCCTATGGGTTGTTCAGATGTCCCAGCTAAAAATAAATCGTCTTTTTCCAAAAAATATCTTTCTTCCCTGTCTTGCTTAGTGTCAAGATAACCCATTGCTTTAAGCATTTTTGGTTTCATTAAAACCGGCGGGATAATAGGGATAAATCCTTCTTTGACTAAATTATCAAAAGCAAAGCTTATTAGAGCAAACTCTAACAATACCGCTTCGTTTTTCAAATAGCCAAATCGGGTACCCGAGACCTTAGCTGCTCTTTTAACATCTATCAAATCCAGCTCTTCTCCTATCTCTAAATGATTTCTCACCGGGAATTTAAAATTAGGAACTCGGTCATTTTTTTTGACCACTATATTTCCTCTTTCGTCTTTCCCTTCGGGGACATCGTCAAAAGGCAAATTGGGGATTTTAAACATTAATTCATCAAAATCCCCTTTTGTTGTTTTAAATCTTTCTTCCTCCTCTTTTATTTTTTCCTTCAAGGCCTTGGCCCTCTTTATGGATTCATCTATCCCCTTTTCTCCTCCACTTTGACGACTAATCTTGTTTTGCTCCGCTCTCAATGCTTCTATTTTTTTTAGTTCTCCTATTCTCTTTTCGTCCAATTCCAAAAGACGATTAATATCAATATCAACTTGTTTTTTTAAACAACCCTTTTTGACTTTTTCAGGGTTCTGACGAATAAAATTAATATCTAACATATTAGAAATCGTTAGCGAACGAACCCGCAAGGGTGAATGAGCTTACGAGTTCTTACACCCAGCACTTATTTCTATGGAAACATTACAATGGTTTTAACTTTGTAATTCTGAATGATAATGTTAATTTCTGTTTTGTGTTTTTATAGAAATAAGTGCTGGGTAAAGGTTTGGTTGCTGAAAATCCTATACTCTACGAACCCGAATTTTCAGACCAAACTCTTTATTTTTCAAATCTTCCCGTTACCCAATCAAATTCATTTTGCCAATTTCTGCTGGAACAACTCCATCCTGGACTATCAGGATAAGGGGACCCGCCAGATTCCATATTTCTAATCCCTAAAACATAATATGCTCCCCTTGAGCTATCGCAACCATAACTACTGGCGGAATAACGATAATAATTATAGCCGTAACATCCGGTTCCCGAACCGCCGGCGGGATCAACCGGAACTATGGTCGCCGAATCGCTAGTTACCAATGCTTCTATAAAAGGATTTGTATCGCAAGGACCCTGGTCCCAACCATCGCAACAAGAATCCGAGGAAATAGGAGGATAACTACCGTTATTGGCTTTATAGACCTCCAAAGCGGTGATAATCTGGCTAACATCCTGCAACCTTTGAGCATCTCTAACTTTCTTCATCGCACTGGGAAAAGAAACTAAAACAACCGAAGCCAATAAACCAATAATGGCAATAACGACTAACAGTTCTAAGAGAGTAAAACCTTTTTGTTTTGTTGGAAAAAAAATTTTCTTTTTTAATTTTTCTCTGTAGTTTTTCATTTTTTCACTTTTTATTTTTCATTTTACTTAATACTCGGCCGGTAAAAAAGGATAAATAAATTCTGTTTTCGGAGAAGAAAAAGAAATTATCAAAATAACCGCTATTGAAATAATAATAATTAAAAAAA
>CAYLHU010000023.1:0-7900 GCA_964383715.1 uncultured Candidatus Saccharibacteria bacterium | reverse complement strand
GATGAGAGATTACTCTCATCTTGACTCCTCGCTACGCTCGTCGTTGGCGATGAGAGATTACTCTCATCTTGACTCCTCGCTACGCTCGTCGTAAGTAATAAGTGATAAGTAATAAATAATAAATAATAAATAATAGGTCTTTAAAAACAGAAAAAGAAAGGGGATTGCGTTATGTTGCCATGCATCTCGGAAAAAAAATTTCTTGAAAGTGGTTGCCTTTGTCCTAGTTGTGGGGGTAATGAAATCACAGTGTCTTTGGACACGGAGCAGACAAAAGAGAGATTTTGTCAAACCTGTAAGCAGGTTTTCGTTACTCTGCGGAATGGAATCAGGAGATCCCAAGTTTATTTCGGCGGGGGAGTAGGATATCCCAAACTCACCGAAACGGATGTTGAATCTTCGGTTGTCAAACCGGATGCCAAATCTCCGGTTGTCAAACCGGATGCCAATCTTTTGGCTGACAAATCGGTTTCCAAATCCGAAGATCATCGCCAGCAAGCACGCGCTTACTTCTCATCTTAAAGCCGTAAGGCAAAAATTTTTCAAAGGTATAGCCGGGGTGAAGCTATGCCAATTCAAAGCGTCTGTAATTTTTAATAATCTCAATCAGGCGCTTTTTCTTTAGACGCTTTTTCTTTATAGTTTACTTATCAGTAACTCGGATATTCTGTCTGTTGACATCAGATGTCAACAGACAGAAAAAATGAATCAAATAGTCAAAAACAGAAAAAGAAAAAGCCCTCGACGAAAAAATATCGTAGTTATCAGTAATTAGCTATTGTCGCTAACTATTAGTAGATATTGGTATTTATTCTTGATTTTTTATGGTGAGAACTTTATCTCCGGCCACAAAATACAAAATTTCTTCTTTTGACAAAGCCGGAGGGAAACTAATGGAAAAAAGAGGATTGCCTCTTTGTGTTGACCATATTCTATTTTCTTTTGAAATTAATCCACTAATAATACTGTTATCGCTTCCTTCAACCCCATAAATATTTTGTTGGTTATCCAAAAGTTGGGGCAGGAAACCTAAATTATTCCAGCTGTCTATGGAAATGGGGGTGATGGTCTTTTGATCGCCGAGTTCTTTTTCGTCAATAAAATAAAGTTTTCTATATTTACGGGAATTGATTGAGTAATATTGGCTAAAATAAATCTTCTCGCTGGCCTCGTCAAAAAACATTAAGGACTTTTCATTGGGGAAATCCATATAATTGTTTTGCCATTTTATCTCCTCGTTAGTTAAAGTTGTCGTTGCGTTTGTTGTTGAACTTTCTTTAACAGCGTATAAGGTATCTTTACATGTTTCATAATAGACATAGTCAGTTCCTTTAACAATAAAGTAGATTGTTTGATTACTAACTGAGATCTGGGGGATTAAGTAAGGAATGAATTGTCCACAATTTTCATTTATTTGAAATGTTTTTTTCCATTGTAAATTTCCTTGCTCGTTGAAAGCGAAAAGGGTATTTTCAAAACTGATATAAATTGTCCCGTCCAAAGAAATAGTTGGCGATGAAGCGGCTCGGTTTTCATTTTTCTGGCCCAAAGAATAATTCCAAATTGTTTCTCCGGTGTCCTTATCCATAGCGATTAAAAATGTTTCAGTTGTTGAAGGGGTGGGGTAATAAAGATAATTATCAGAGATGGCTAAGTTCGTATAACGGCCGGCAATACTGCTATTGCTAAAAGATGTGTTAATTTCCTTTCCCCACCTTAACTTACCATCTGGGGAAATGGCTAATATCTTATTGTCATAGGTTATTGCGTAGATTGTTCCGTCTTTAGCGATTAAAGGAGGTTGAAGAATTTGAAAATCGTGGGGGTAAAACCATTTTTCTTGGAGTTTCTCGTTTTTTTGTTCGAGTGCCAGCAAGCCCGAGGCCCCGATATAAATCGTTCCGTTTTGGTCAATAGTCGGTCCGGTAGTGAGATGTTTTATTTCCCAATTGCCAACTTCATAACTTACTTCTAAAAGAGGATTATTATCGGTTGGTCCGGTAAAAGAACTTTGAAAAACGCGCTGATTATTACCGCCAAACATTTGCCACTGGGGAGTTTCGGGAGCGATTGGGTGGGCGATGGCGCTGATTTCAGAATAAAGGGACTGGTCAAAAGCCCGAATTCCAAAGTAATATGTTGAATTATAATAGAGATTCTCAATTGTCAAATTGGTTTCCGTGGTTGTCGCCTTTATTGTCTCTGGGTAATTTAATGTTGTGCTCGTGATTTCTTCCTCTCGGGACCAATAAACAATATAGGAAATATTTCCCGGCGGGGTGTTATTGTCAGTAGTGGTTGACCAATCTAAAGTGATATTGTTATCGGCGGAGTCGGTTATTTGAAAGTTTTCTATTGGATTTGGAGGCAAGGCAACTTTTATTTCTTCTTTGGAATTCGTCGGACTCGGGGCAAGTATCTCAAAATCGGTTAGGTTGTTGTCGGTATCAATATAATTCTCGCCCTCCTTTTTTCTTTGAAAAGATTTTCCCTCAATGTCATTTTCTCTAAATGAAAATGGATTTTTTTCATAAATTAAAGTGCCGGTAGCGTTTTCTTCCTGCCAAGCAAAAATATCAATTTTACATTTCTCGGCATTTTCGGCGGTCTTAACCGAAGGGTCGCAAAAGAAAATACCGGCGCTCCCTTTTTCATTAGAGAACTGGCCGGTTTGGTAGGTTGAACTCGCTTGAGTTAAAACCTGCCAATCGCTATTCGGATTTCCGTTTTCTTCCGGATAATCATAAATACCGATGAGATAGTTGCTTCCTTGGGGGATTATGGCGTTAACCGGGAACAGCCAGTTTCTTTGGGGCTCGTTCCATTTTTTATTTGCCGAAAAATAACTCAAATACCAGCCGGTGATGGAAACCGGTTTGTCGCCAAAATTATATAACTCAACAAACTCTCTGTCTTTTATTTGAACTTCGGAAACCAATACTTTTGGTTTTTCAAGAATTTGAATAAGGGTGCTGGTGGAACTGGTCGCCCCTTCACTATCTTGGACGACAAGGTAAATAGAGAATTCGCCGGAGGAAACAAATGTATGACTGGTTATTTCCGAAGGAGCAACAATGGGAACGCCATCGCCGAAATCCCAAAGGAAAGATATTGGGTCGTCGTCGGGGTCGGAGGATTCCGAAGCGTCAAAAATAATTTCCTGTCCGAGATAATGATTTTCTTGCAAACAGGAGAACATAGCAATCGGTGGTTGGTTGGGCGGTTCTTCAATAACCAGATTTATTTCAATATCTTGAGGACTATTTTTGGCATTTTCCGTTTCAAAAGCGATTATTGTTTGATATTCGCCAATCGCCAAACCGGAGATATTGACCGAGACCTCAAGAGCGATTGAACTATCGTTTCCCAATGTCCCATTTTCAGGGACTGTCGTAATCCAAGATGATGTTGCGGCGGTGTTCCAGTTCATTTTCACCTTGCCCTTGTTTTCAACAGTTAAAAATTGACCTGGAGGATTTTTTCCATTTTGAAAAGCCGAAAAATTTAAAGTGGTTGTTGAAATATCTAAAATTGCCGCCAAGGTCTCACTACTGGTTGAATTGGATATTACTGAAATATTATTAGCGTCATCTTTTGACTTTAGGGCGAAATAATAAAGAGTGTTATTGACTAAGCCGGAAACAATAAAAGATTGAGTGGTGCCAGCATCTTGAGGTGAGGGCGGTTCGGCAATCATAGTAGAAGACGCCCAGTTGGTCTCTTCAATTTTTTCGGAGAAATATTTTATTATGTAGTTTGAAGGTTTATAGGGGTCCCAATTATCTTCGGGGGCTGTCCAGGTTAATTTAATCTCTCCGGGATTTTCACCGGTTTCAGCTTTCAGGTCAGAGACAGCCGAAGGCGGTTGAGCATCCTTAGGAATTTCAATCTTAGAAAAAGTGTCGGCTGTCTCGGGCCAATCTTCTTCGTTTTCGGCTTTATCTCGGGCTCGGCTTCGAAAATAATAGGTCTTTTCGTCTTGGCCGATAAAATTAACATTCGTTGAAGTAGTGGCCATTACTAAGTTTTGCCAATCTTTTTCTGCGCTTATTGTGTTTGTCGCGTTATCTATTGCGTATTGAATATCGTAATTTAAAATCCCCGAAGCCGGGAAAATGACGGGGTCTGACCCCGTCATTTTTAGAGTGAAAGAGGTTGAGGTTGAAGAAGTCGCCAAAGGTTCTATTTGAGAAAGTGGGGGAGTCAAGTCAATCAGCCAACTGTATTCGGAAATGGGGCTAAAGTTTTCTGCTTGGTCAAGGGCTCTAACTTGAAAAAGATGTTCTCCTTCATCGGCGAAAGCGGTAAAATCGGACGATTGTCCAATTTTATCGCTTTTTTGCCAATTTTCTTGGTCAATTTTATATTCAAAAAAACAATTCTCGTTTGAATAAAAACTGAAAATACTTGTTGTTTGATTGGTCTGGTCAAGGGGTTTCTCATCAATAGAAATCTCCGGAGGGGCGATATCAAGAACGATGGAAGCCGAGTTACCGAGTTCGCTTACATTTTCGGACAGGTCTTTTGTCCAAAGATAAACGGTTTTTGTTTTTCCCGAGTTTGCCGAAGAATCGCCTGGGGATAAATTGAAATTAGCGGGTTGGGTGCTGGTTGTCCAACCGAGAGTGTCAATTGTTGGTCTTTCTGAATTTTCCGAAAGAAACCAACCAGTGGCCTCTTCGTCGTTTGAAATAATTACTTTTATGATTTGTTTGTTGGTATAAAGAGAGGAATTAGTATCGTAGTCAGTTAGAGACAAAAGGGGACTCTCAATAGTCGTGTCAATGGTCCAACTATATTCAACGGGGTTCACTTCTTCATTGCCCGCTTGGTCAAGGGCCTTAATGGAAAAATTATGGGAGCCGTCAATTATTCCTTCGTAGATGAGAGGAGATAGACAAGTTTCCCAACTCTCGTTGTCTATTTGGCATTGGAAAGTTGAACCGTTTTCGTTGGAAGAAAAACTGAAAAGAGCGGTATTTTGGTTAGTCAAAGAACCGGGAGAGGAGATTATTGTTGTTTGGGGAGCCGTGGTGTCTTTCTGATTTTGGCTTTTTGGCGTTGGTTCTTGTATTTCAAAATCGGTTAGGTTGTTGTCGGTATCAATATGTTCTCCAGTTGTTGTTGACCATTTTCGGCCAATAGTTTTATTGGCAAGAGGATTTCCAACTGGATTTATTTCAAAATCTTGGGCCTCGCCCCAGCCAACCTTGTCAATTATCTCCTGATAGGGATTTTTTATAATCAGGGTATTATCCTTAGTTAAAGAATAAGTTGTGAAGATGTCGGCTGAAAAACTGGAAGAAGCGTTGGCAATAAGAAAATAATTTTTAGACCCGATTGTTTTCTCGGTAAATAAGGATTTAGGGGCAAAACTGGAAAAATCGTTAGCGGTTTTTGTTTTTCTTTGAAGATACCAGTCGGTCAAGTCAATATCTTCTTCGTTTGGATTGTAAAGTTCAACGAATTCTTCTTTTACATTGGAACTGTTTTCAATTTGAATTTCATTGATTAAAATTTTTAAAGTGGAAGTTGCGATGTTTTCGGGTTCCGGCTCCGGTTTCGGTTCTGGCTCCGACTCCGGTTCCGGCAATGTTTGGTTTTGGATGCCGGGAGTTGGCGTTTGAATTTCAAAATCTTCTTGATTGTTATCCTTGTCTTGATATTGAGCGCTTGATTCCAACCATTTTCTTCCGATTGTTTGATTTATTGCCGGTTCTTGAGCCGACATTCCTTCTGGAGAAAAAGTTTTTCCCCAACCAACTTTATCTTTGATAGTATCTTCATTCCCAAAAACGATAGAATCTTGGTTGGCAACTAAAAAAATTGTGTTTCCCGAAGCAATCAAGAAACTATTATGAGTCATATTCGCTAACTTTAAAAGATTTTGGTTAGCATAATTATTAGCGATTAAAAAATATCCATTACTTGCGATTTCATCATTGTCCCGGAAATTTTTTTTGGAAATACTGCCCGAAGAAGCCGCTTTTTGGATTGACCACCCTCTCAAAGAAACAGCGCTATTATTTGGATTGTAAATTTCAATAAACTCGTCTTTACTTCCATTTTCGCTTTCAATCTGGATTTCGCTAATGAGTAATTTTGCTGTACTAACGGGAGGTTTGTTTGAAGAAGTGTTGGAGCCCCCGCCCCCGCCAGTGTTTCCGTTATTATTTATTTCATTATTTTCCGGAGGTGCTTGATAGCCCGAACTGTTTTCGGCGCGCGGAGTACCTCCGATATTTTGGCTTGTCTGCCAATTACCGAGGTTAGACCTCGGTAAATTACCGGGGTCTGACCCCGGTAATTCCATAGTTCTTTTGGAGGAATTCGAACCAGCTGGCCAATTAGGATTTGCTTCCGTTTTATCTTGAAGTTGGCAGTTTTCGTCAAAAAGATATAATACTTCATCGGTATTATTGAGACCACCGGTATAAATTAAATCAGCCGAGATATTTGGGACTGAGCTGTCATCAGTTCTCTCTAAAAGAAAAAAGCCACTATTAGTAACTTGACTACTGTCAGTAAAACTAATTTTTATTCCTTGGGAACCGTTTTCTGTTCCGGCTTTATCCAATATCTGCCAATTTCCCAAATCAATCGAGCTGTTTGAAATATTTTTAAGTTCTATCCATTCGTCGTTAGAGGAATTAGGACTGCCCATCCAGGCAATCTCATTAAAAACAATTTTATTTCTCAATGGGGACTGGTTGCTTGAGGGGGGACACCAAATAATCTCCCCTTTATTTTTTTCGGTTTCTTTTTCCTCCTCCTTTTTTTCTTCTTCAATATCGTCTGTTTTCTTTTCTTCGGCTTCAATATTTTTCAGTTGAGAAAGTTCAAGTCCCTTTTCCGACAAAAAAGTTTGGCTATCAGCTAAAAGTAGATTTGTTTGTCTTGATATTTCATTCAGTTTTTCGGCCAAACTTTCCAAACTCATTTCAGGATTTTTAGGGACGATAATATCTTTTTCAGGTTCGTCGGTGAACGAATTATTTATTTTTTCCAAAATCTCTTTGATTTGAGAAGAGGAGGGGATAAGTTTTCCTAAGTTTATTTTTGGAATAGGAACCGTTTTTTCTTCCATTCCGATTTGAGCGCTTGGAATCAAATTGCCGAAGTATGATTTAACCTTTTCTATCAGCCCCAGTGTTTCTTCTTTTATCCCGACGCCGGATGTTTGAATTTTCTCAATAACTGTTTCCAACTTTTCTTTCCAAAATTCAAACTCTATCCATTTTTCTCCTTGGGATAAAATAATATCACTTTCTTCAATTTCGGGGACGGGATTGTCAAAATCTATTTCCACTGTTGGCGTTTCTTTCCCGTCGTCCCAAGCAAAATTACCCCAATCATTTTTTTTGACCGGACCCTTGACCCTGACAATAAAGGGCTCTAATTTTCCGTCGTTGTTTCTCTCTTTTTCATTTTCTAACCATCTGTCCCACGGCCAACAGTTTGTCTTTGGGTCATCTATAGGTCTCGCTAATGCATCAGGGCTTGTCCCGATTGGTGGTTCAATAGGGTTTTGAGAATAAAATTCAGCTACAATTTTTCCTTGGCTGGAGTTAATCGGTTCATAAACAATAATGTATTGGATATTTATGGTCTGCCAATTACCTTGATAAGAAGGGAAAGAATAATCCAATTGGCCGGTGCCGATCTTCATTTCTTTTTCGGTCAGCCAATTAAGAGCGTAATTGGTCGCCTGTTCAACAGTGGCTTTTTCAATGAGTTCTAAAATTGTGGAAATATCTTGTCCGTAAATTAAGGGGATTATTTTAAAAACGGCCTTAATAAACTTAATGGAAAGTTGTTTGGGGAATTCTTTAAACCAATAATTCAGTTCTTCTTTTAGGATTACTTGTTTAACTAAAACAACCGCTCCTGTTTTTCGAGG
>CAYLHU010000022.1:6347-8093 GCA_964383715.1 uncultured Candidatus Saccharibacteria bacterium | reverse complement strand
AGGCGCCACCAATAATATTTAAATCAAAACCATCGGTTGCTATCCCTGATTGAGAAAAAAGATATTGGCTTTCAGAAAAAATATTCTTTTCGGAAAAAAAGGATTTCTCTTTTTGGCAGATAAAAAATACCAAAAAGGCAATTACGAAAAAACTGGAAAGCTTAAGACAGAAAAAAATTGTCTTTCTATGTCCCATATTTATATAAATAATCATAACTCCCCTGAAACGAAAGTCAATGTCATTTTATCCCCACCCCAAAATTAGCAGTATTAACAGAGGTCTGCCTCTATTAATCCAAAAGTATGAAAGATATAAAGAATATTATAACAAAATATAATTTTCGACCTAAAAAACGACTGGGACAAAATTTTTTAATTTCGGAAAATGTTTTAAAAAAAATAATTGATTCCGCTCAACTTAAAAAAACCGACATTGTTTTAGAAATAGGTCCCGGAACCGGGATATTAACCAAGGAGTTGGCTAAAAAAGTTAAAGAAGTTATTACCATAGAGAAAGATAAAGAATTGGTGGTTGTCTTAAAAGAAGAATTGGCTGAAGAGGGGATTAAAAATGTAGAAGTGGTCAGGGAAGATATATTGAAAATTCAAAATTCAAAAACGAGCGAGCGAAGCGAGCAAGTCAAAATGAAAGAGAATCTTTCATTGCGTATTCAAAGCTCAAGGTTAAAAAATAAAAATTATAAGATTGTGGCAAATTTGCCCTATTATATTACGGCGCCAATTATTAAAATGTTTTTGGAAGAACCGCCGAGCGGTAAATTACCCGAATTGATGGTTTTAATGGTTCAAAAAGAAGTCGGAGAAAGAATTTGCGCTTTGCCTCCTAAAATGTCTAAAATCGCCGTTTTCTCCCAGTTTTACGGCAAGTCCGAAATAGTGGGAATTGTTTCTAAAAATTGCTTTTGGCCTCGCCCAAAAGTTGATAGTGCGATTCTTAAAATCACACCTCTGATTAACTCTGACGGAAAACTGATTAACGCCGATAGAAACTTATTTTCTAAAATTGTTAAAGCGGGATTTTCTCATCCTCGCAAACAGTTGATTAATAATCTTTCCAAAGAATTAGATTTACCTCGGGAAAAAACGGAAAACTGGCTCGCTAAAAATAACATTGAACCGAGTCGGCGAGCTGAAACTCTGACCGTAAAAAATTGGCTTGATTTGACAAAGACATTGACATCTTAATCTAAAAATTTCTATAATATAATAAACCAATGAATAAGTTTTTTTCTCAAAAACAATTTTTGATAATTTTGTCTCTTTCCCTTTTTTTGATTTTGTTTTTTCCCTCCTCGGCTGTTCAATCCCAATCAACGATAATCAAGGCCTTGGCATTTATCCCCAATGCCATATTTACTATTTTTCTTCAGATAACTCTTTTACTTATTAGAGGAATTTTTGAGATTGCTAACTGGTTATTAGGATGGGCAATGGGGAACCCTTTTGGTGTATCCCTGACTAACCCCGGAGGAATTAACTTTAATCCTGTAATCCGAGTTGGCTGGACCCTTTTAAGGGACATAACCAATATGTTTTTTATTTTAGGGTTGGCCTATGTCGGATTGGCAACATCTTTGAATATGGCCGGATTTGACACTAAAAAGATGTTCGGCAATATTTTAATCGTCGCTCTTTTAATCAATTTTACCCCTGTCATTTGCGGAGTAGTCGTTGATATTTCCAATCTCATCTCCAAGTTTTTCTTAGCCGACGCCGATTTCACCA
>CAYLHU010000022.1:0-6247 GCA_964383715.1 uncultured Candidatus Saccharibacteria bacterium | reverse complement strand
GTTGATATTTCCAATCTCATCTCCAAGTTTTTCTTAGCCGACGCCGATTTCACCAAACTGGTCAGTATCTATAACACGCTTCAGGGAGGTTTCGCCAATATAGTCAATGATATTTTTAATTTTGTCGCTCTTTCTAAGACAATCCTTCTAATTACCTACGGACTAATTGGCTCCATTATTTTCCTTCTTTTCGCCGCCCTGTTTCTTCTCCGAGGTCCAATAATTTGGATTTTAGTTATTCTTTCTCCCTTAGCTTTCTTCTCTTGGATTTTTCCCAAAACAAAAGGAATGATTTGGAATAAATGGTGGGACACCTTCCTTCAGTGGTCTATTATTGTTATCCCGGCTTCTTTCTTTCTTTACTTATCCCAACAAGTTATCGCCGAGAAGGATTCTTTGTTAAATACCGCCGGTTTGGCTGACCCGACCGGCACCTTCCTGATAGAATTGGCGCCTTATTTCGTCTCTCTAATGTTTATGATTTTCGGTTTGATAATAACTCTCCAAATAAACGCAATGGGGGTCAAGGGTCTTGTCGCTGGAGTTAAGAGAGGAAGTAAGGCGGCAGGTAAAGTAATGGGAAAAAAGATGTGGACTGGAACAAAGGTTGCTGCGGGAGCTGCTGTGGGAGCTGTTGCGGGAGCTGTTGCGGGATCCCATATGCGGGCAACATATAAAGCAGGAAGGTTAATGGGACTCCCACGATATAAAGCAGCCGGCGAAGCAATGAAAAGACAATGGACAAGAAGGGTAAAGCCAACAATAGTAAAAACCGTGACAACAAAAGCGGGGGCTAAAAAGGCATTATTTGCTACATTAAAATCACCATGGACCGCCACAAAAGCATTAGGGAGAGCAACATGGGGCACTACAAAAATGGCCGCCACCGCCACTACAAAAGGAACTTGGTCAGCTGTTAAAGATAGTGCCACGGCTGGTTGGAAAGCTGGTTGGAAGGTGAAAGCAAAGAAAAAAGGAGAACAATGTCCTCAATGTAAAACTGTTTTAGCACATGATACGAATTACTGTCCTAGTTGTGGTCTCAAATTCTAAAAAATATTGAGTATGCCTGACGAATTAGAATTCCAAAAATTAAAAAAGGAATACCCGGAATTTTTTGAGAAAATTTCTTCCGGGCTTTTGTCATTTATTCTCTCTGAAGAAACTTCTTTGACGATTGCCCAAATTTGTTCAGAAAACAAGATAGAAGACGAAGAAAAAATTGAAAAAATTGCTTACCAAATCACTTTGGCTTTATTGGGGCAAACACCAAAAGAAAACTTAGCCGAAATCCTTGAGAAAGGGGTAGAATTAGATTCTGAAAAAGCAAAAAAAATCCATATTGAAGTTGACCGGCTTATTTTTTCACAAGTCCAAAAGACTCAACCAAAAGAAAAAAAGGCAATTCAACCAATAAAATCATCTCTTTCGGAAATCAAAAAAGAAAAAACTGAAAAGCCCGTTAAAAAAGATAATTATCGAGAAACAATTAAATAAATGAAAAAGGAGCAACAATGGTCGCTCCTTTTTAAACACAGGAGAAATCGTTTTACGATCTCCTTCTCTTTCTTCTTTTCAACGCTTCCATGGCGCTTTTCATTATTTTTTCCGCCCTGGGACTTGGCAGTTTTTTCATTTCCGTCTCCACTTCTTTTTTTTCTACCTCTTCTGACTCAACCCCCGGCATCCTCTTCCAAGCTCCAATTAAATTCAGAAGGGAATTCTCAACCCCTTCGGCCCCATCAACCCGAATATCAGTTAGAGCGCCCCGATTGGCTTCTTCTAACCGAAGGCTGATATCCATAATGTACTCCAAAAATAATTCTTTCATCTCGGAGTCTTGGTCAATCTCTACCTGAACCTCTTTAGGATCTTTACCCCTAGCAACCGCCATCATTTTGATCATTTTGCCCATTATTCCCGCTGCTTCAGCCGAGGCTTCAAACTCCGCCTTTTTTTCAGCAGCTGCCGCTTTTTGATACTCTGGGGAAAAATCGATGTCTTTAAATTCTATCCCTTTGTCTGCCAATCGAAGCCCCCATTTTTGGAGGGTCTCTTCGATTAATTTCGAACCGTTCAAAATAGAAATATCTTCCGGGTCACTATTCTTTTCATTCCAGAGAGACGACCCTTTTATCTTTAAAAGGTCATCAATTTTGTATCCCGTTATCGTTTCTCTCATTAATGCCCCAATCCGAGCCAAGACATCCTCTATTGGAGTTGGAGGGGCAACAAATAAGAATAGATAGGGGTTCTCTATTTTAAGGGTAATTAGAATGAAGACATCTATCGGGATTCTTTCTGGCGGAGCGGTCTCAACCGCAAAAATCCGGATGGCGTAAACAGCTGGCCTCAATAAAACATGATTCAATTCCTCTTCGTGAAATTCAAGATTTATTTTTCCTTCTTCCTTCATTCGAACATCAGTCCAACGATGATTATAGCGATGAATTCTATGAATGGGCCAAAACCCATAGAAATATAAACCGCCTAAAATAGGGTATCTGCCCATCCTCCCCATACTTTTAACTCCCTTGACCTCTTGTAAAATTTTCCATTCTGCATCCATCCAATGGCCATCCCACTGGAAAAGAATCTCTGAAAATTTACCAAAGGTCATCACCGCCTTGGCTGTACCTTCATCCACAATAGTGAATCTGACAAGCAAAAGAAATAATACCATCAACGCTCCTAAAATAATCAAAAAGGTCATAATATCCTCTCTTTCTTTTATTTATTCATTTATTAATGTTCAACTTCACTCCAAAATTATAACAAATCTTTTTGCGCTTGTCAATCCCCCTTAGGTACATTCTACTCCGAAGCGCAACATCGAGAAAGTAAAAAAGAGCAGCTGATATTTGATAAATCTCCACAGGGCTGCCCTGTGAAAAAAATCTTTAAAATAAAACCCTACAAATCGCCCTGTAGGATTTTCAAATGAAATAGAGAGAAGAAGGGAGGAGAAGTTCTTGTTCTGCCTTTGCTTTGTGATATCTCACAAAGGAAGTACAATTACCTTTTTAGAAATCTTACGATTCAACCTTGCCTTCTTCTTTCTTACTCTTAACAGAAAGCTTTGTCTATGGCTTCCTGCACGAGGATTCTCGCAAACACTTTCAGATCTGCCTGCGGTACTCCTGTGGCCTTAGACAAGTTCCCAATGTCCCTTTTGATGTCCGATCCAATTCGGATACCATCGCGAGACAGCTTGTGTTTCAAGACCGCAAGGGCAATCTCTCCCATTCGCTTCTCTTCCATTTTTCTCACCTCCTCTCATTACATTTTATTAAGTTTTAAAACCCAAATTGTCGTTTGAAGTGCAACACTTGGTGATATAAAATATCACCAAATACGACAATTAAAATTTCTAATTTAGATACTACCAAAAATAAGGTAATTTGTCAACCCTGAATAAAGCGCCTGCCACCCCCCCCCACTGACTCTGCTGAATTTGTATCGTTTTAGGACGATCGTCCTAAAACGATACAAATTAAATTTCAAATGTTTCATTTTAAAAGTTTCCCTTTAGAAGGTACCCAACTAAGGTACCCAACTAAGGTTCCTTTCTAAGTGTTTCATTCCAAGAGGTATTCAATTATGGAAATTGAATTTTTATAATTCTTTACCAAGCCCTTGTTTTACAAACAAGTCCGCAAGGACGGGACGGGTAAAGATGAATGTTTCACATTCATCGCGAAGGATTGGTATATTATTTCAGAAAGGTTATAATAAATTAATTATGCAATTCAAAGTGCCAAGATTTTTGGAAAGAGAAACAAAGATTGTAAGTTTTTTAACCTTTAAGCAACTCGCCTTAGTGGGAGGAGCTGGATTGATTCTTATTGTCTTGTATTACGCCCTGCCTAAATCAACCTTCTTCCCGGTGGCGATAATTTCTACGGCTTTGGTCTTTTGTTTTATCTTCGTCAAAATTGAAGGAATCAGTTTGGGAAAAATCGTCGTTCAATTTTTTAAATATTCTTTTGGTTCCAAAAATTATCTTTGGCAAAGAAAAACATCCACCGTTATTAAATTGCTAAAGAAAACGGAAAATGGAAATGAAGAGTCAAAAGAAGAGACCCCTTTGAAAATTTTGCCAAAGAGTAAATTGAAAAAACTTTCTAATAAAATAGAAATGGGATTTAGGTAGAAAATTTGAATTATAGGCGATGAACACTTCGTGTTCATCTTGACTCCTCGCTACGCTCGTCGTAGGCGATGAAGATTCTGTCTTCATCTTCATAAACTCCGCTTTCGCAAAGCGAAAACTCAATTTATGTTTAATTCATCTACTCAAAAATTTTTAGAATTTTCCGACATTAAAGAGGGAGTAATTATCCTTAAAAATAGGGCTCTCCGAAGTATCTTGATGGTTTCCTCTATAAATTTTGATTTAAAGTCGGAAGACGAACAGAAAGCGATTATTTATCAATTCCAAAGTTTTTTGAACTCCCTGGATTTTTCCTGTCAAATTATTGTTCGTTCCCGAAAACTAAATATCACTGGTTATTTTGATAAATTAAAAGAATTGGAAGAAAAACAAACCAATGAATTATTGAAAATCCAAACGGCGGAATATCAAAAATTCATCGAGGGACTGGTCGGAGAAGGAACTATTATGAGAAAAGAATTTTTGGTTGTTGTTCCTCTCACTATTCCCGAAGCGGTGGGAATTAAAGGAACTGTCTTTAAAGAAATCACTTCTGGGAAAAAAGAAAGAACTGAATTAAGGGAGGAGGATTTTAAAGTATGTCGGGACCAACTTTGGCAAAGATTAGAATTTGTCGCTATTGGATTGAGAAGATGTGGCTTAACCGCCGTCCCTTTAACTACCCCTGAATTAATTGAACTTTTTTGGAGTTTGTGCCACCCAAGAGAATCCGAGTTTGGATATTATCCCGAGATATTGCCCGAGGTAATAAAATGATTTATTAAAAAAGATTATGTTTAAGTTGCCTTTTCTAAAAAAAGAAAAAGGAATTGAAGAAGTTGAGTTTAGGCCTGAAGAAATATCCATCGGGGACATTATCGCTCCTTCTTTGGTTGAAGTTTCTCAAAGTTATTTAAAATTGGGAGAGAGATTTTGTAAGACCTTTTTTATTTTTTCTTATCCAAGATATCTCTCAACCGGCTGGATGTCGCCGATTATAAACTTAAATTACCCCTTAGATATTTCCTTTCATATTCATCCAGTTGATTCTGGTCAAATCCTAAAACAATTAAGGAAAAAAATAACCGAGGTTCAAGCTGAGTTGATGGAAAGAAGTGAAAAAGGGCTCATTCGCGACCCAACTTTGGA
Organism: uncultured Candidatus Saccharibacteria bacterium; assembly: GCA_964383715.1. Lineage (GTDB taxonomy): Bacteria > Patescibacteriota > Minisyncoccia > Minisyncoccales > CG1-02-41-26 > CAYLHU01. Next base: position 945 of record CAYLHU010000022.1, on the reverse strand, counting down.
AACCGCCTACAAAGATATTGAGATATTAAGGGACTCTCTTCAAACAGCTCAAGAGAGAGTTTTTCGATTAGGAGTTTACATAACTATCTATGGAGATACCCAAGAAGAGTTAAGGGGAATAGAAACTAAATTGAGATCTGTGTTTGAATCGCGGTTAATTTATCTGAAACCCACACTTTTAAGAGAAAAAGAAGGATTCACCTCCACGGCTCCTTATGGGCTTGACCAGATATTAGTCCATACGCCAATGAACACCGAGCCATTATCAAGTATTTTTCCTTTTATTTCTCCCGATTTGAGCTCAAATGAAGGTATATTATACGGAATAAATCGCCATAATAATTCTTTAGTTTTATTTGACCGCTTTACTTTGGAAAACGCCAATACGGTTTGTTTTGCCAAAGCGGGAGCCGGAAAAAGTTTCGCCTTAAAATTAGAGGTTTTAAGGTATCTGATGCAAGATGTTAATGTTATTATTATTGACCCCGAAAACGAATATGAATTCTTGGCTGACGCCGTCGACGGCTCCTACTTTAAAATATCCTTATCTTCTCCTAAACATCTGAATCCCTTTGATTTGCCTAAACCAAGAGAGGATGAAGAACCGAAGGATGTCCTAAGGTCAAACGCCATAAACTTAGTTGGTCTTTTCCGAATAATGTTGGGAGGGCTCACATCGGAAGAAGATAGTATTATTGACCAAGCCATAGCCGAGACCTACGCTTCTAAGGATATAACTCCCGAAAGCAACCCTGAAAAATGGAACGAAAATATTCCCTTAATCTCCGACTTTGAAGGGATATTGGAGGGAATGGAAGGGACAACTTCCTTATTGGAAAGAGTTAGAAAGTTCAGCAGAGGTAGCTATTCTCAATTTTTTAATAATCCTTCCAATGTTTCCATTAATAAAAATCTTGTCGTTTTTGGAATTAGAGATATGGAAGA
>CAYLHU010000021.1:3938-8143 GCA_964383715.1 uncultured Candidatus Saccharibacteria bacterium | reverse complement strand
AATATGGTTGAACCATCTACGGAAAAGTTTCCGCCAATATGACTATCTCCTTGCGTATTGAGATAGGTTGTTGTGCTGGCATAGCCGGTTGTAATCAGATTGCCAGAACTATCTATGGTCAAATTAGCAGAGGCGAACGAGCCTGTGCCGTCTGTAAGAAAATCACCATCTACATTTAATGATCCTGTGGTCGTGGCGTTTGCGTTGATTAAAAGATTTCCATCAGCAGTCAGGTTGCCGGCTGTTCTAATTTCTCCCAGAGTGAACAGTCCGGCCGTTGTTGATGCATATCCGGTAATGTTTAAGTTGCCTGTTTGGGTAAGGCTGCCCAGTAATATGGTTGAACCATCTACGGAAAGAGCTCCGCCAATATGACTATCCCCTTGCGTATTGAGATATGTTGTGGTTGAAGCATAGCCGGTTGTAATCAGATTGCCAGAACTATCTATGGTTAAAGCTGTATTTGCAAATGAACCTGTGCCGTCTGTAAGAAAATCACCATCTACATTTAATGATCCTGTTGTCGTGGCGTTTGCGTTGATTAAAAGATTTCCATCAGCAGTCAGGTTGCCGGCTGTTCTAATTTCTCCCAGAGTGAAGAGCCCAGCTGTGGTGGAAGCGTAACCGGTAATGTTTAAGTTGCCTGTTTGAGTAATGCCACCTGTAAAGATGGATTCACCGGCTACAGTCAGGTCTTTGTTGATATACTGACTTCCGGTAGTAGTCGCATTACCTTCTACATTCAGATAACCAAGGACAGACAGATTATCTGAGATGGTTGTTGTTGAATTGTCTGTGGCTAAATCAAGATTAAGATCTCCATTTGAATCAATTGTAAATGAAGCGTATTTTGATGATTCTAAGTCATAAGTTAATCTTAATTGTTCAGATGTAGATGAAGCATGCATTCTGCCAATGACTGTTAGTTTGCTGTCTGGCGTAGTTGTGCCTATGCCGACGTTGCCAGTATTATTCTGAACATATAGATGAGTATTGCTTCCTCCAAAATCTTGAACTGTAAAGTCGCCTATTACTGTCGTAGTGGCAAAGGCGGCAGTGCCTCCTGATTGGTTAAATGCTCCAGCGACTGTTAAGTCTTTAGTAATGTAATAACTTCCTGAAGTTGTCGCATTTCCTGAAACTAACAAATCATTATTTATCGTCAGTTGAGATAAAGTTGTTGTTGCGGCTGTTAAGGTTCCTGCGATGGTGGTGTTGCCTGTAATAGTAGTGTTGCCCGTTGAAGATAAAGTTGTCGCGCTGAGGCCGGAATTAAAACTAGCGCCATTGTGAAAAGTGGCATCTGAATAAACATCAAAAACAGTGGTAGAATCCTTAGTGTTTCCAAAGCTCGCATTTCCAGCAACACCTAAAGAACCGCCTATCGCTCCTGAACCAGAAACATTAAGAGTGGTCAACAAAGCATGACCGGCAACTTGGATTCCCGAAGAAGGAATATATACAGGAGCATATGACGGAACCGTATAATCAATTTTACTCCCTATTTGATTCCCTAAACTTGTGATGCGATTAGATAAATCTTCAATATCCTTATTAATTTGAGCTAAATCAGCTGATTCTACTGTTTCTACAACTCTTGCTGTTTCTGTAATGGTGATTGTCTTTTTCTCTGTGATTACCTTGGAAGATATTTGCTGAATTTGTTTTGTAATTTCTTGTACTATTGGTCCGTCTGTCGACGAGACAAGTATTTCCTGTTTGCTCTGATGAATTAAATAATTCTCCTGATCATAGAAAGAATATCCTGGAATAATAAATTCAGCTACCTTAATGTATGTGTCGCCTAATTTGTTCTTAATATTATCTGAAATATTAGAAATTGTATTAAAAAATCCAGCTGAAATATCTCTGGGAGCTTGTTTTATTTTTTTATTTAAATTCTTAGTTGAATTCTTCGTAAAAATACTGATATTTTCACCTGAATTATGTAAATATAGACCAATTTCATGATAGGTAAAAATCAGCTCTCCGCCTATATTTCCCGACATATCGGATAATTTTTGGGGTGTATCGGATAGAATGCTTGATATATTTGAATAAGTATCGGATAAATTACGCGCTGTTTTATTTATTCCCGAAGAGATAATATCAATATAAGAAATGTCAGATACAAATTTATATCCATTTTTTGCTTTATCTAAAAATAATAATTTTATTTCTTCATTTTCTTTGCTAATATCCGTAAACGCATAAATAGCTTTATCTCTTAATTCTCTAATTCGCAATGGAATTTGAATAATTCGCTCTGATATATTTTTTGCTTCAAATTTCATCTCATTGAAAATAATTACTGAATTGCGTTTTAATGTCAATTTTAGATTTTCATTTTCTTTATTTGTGCTAATCGCAAGATTAAATATTTTTTCAGGCGCTTTATTACTCGCAACTACAAACTTATCAATGTTTTTATAGAAACTATTAATCAAATGCGGCATAGATTCTATTGCATTAGACGTTCTTTTAGATAGATTAATAAACTTATCTTGAACATTAGAATTCGCTTTAGAAAATGTTGTTTTGATAGAATATGTTGATTCTTCAATAAGCTGAGGAGATTTGATAATAATACTGTCAAATAAATTGCCAGCTGTTCTTTTAGCGTTCTGCGTTAAAAGAACAATATTCTGGCTTGTAGTAAATATGAACCCAGCTATTTCTTCCCCTAAATTAGTTACAGAAGCCCGAGTTTGAGGATTAAAAGCGAAAAACGAACTAACTAACAAGAAAGATATTAAAGCGGCGCTAATGATGAATTTGGGTTTTATAGAGTTTTTTATTTCTTTATTATAAGAAGCTAATTGAGAACAGACATCTCCAATTGCTTTATCTATTTCATTTTTCTTAATAATAAATTCATCATAAACAGATAAGACCCTATCTATTGAAGCGCCAATATATTTTTCAGCAATATCTTTTATTTTTTTTGCCTGATATAAAATATCATCTTCTGCTTTTAAGGCAGTTTTTTCGGTTTTAATTAGCACGTTTTCTATAAAATTTGAAAGATTAGGTATTTTTTCCCAAACATTATCTTTTTTAATCTTTTTAGAAACAGATTTTTTATTATTAACTTGTTCGACGTAATCATTAACTCTACCAATATATTTATTTAACCATTCTTTAGTGGTTACCCAATTGCGACCAGATTTAATCGCTTTTAATTTTCCCTGCCTAGCTCTCAAACTTAAATAGTCCTGTGAATAAGAACAGAGTTTAGCCGCGTCTTTAAGAGAAATATATTGAATTGGATCAATTTTATCTTTAATTTTGTTCATTTATTGCTTTTCATATTCTTAAATATCTCTTTTCGCCAAATTATAAAGATTAAAGCAGGAACCATTAAGAACATAAGAAATAATGTCCATGTTAAGTCCTGATAAATACATTGTGATATCGAGTAGCAATACATTAAAATGTAAGTAAATAAAAAAGCAGAAAATCAAAAACAAATTCTTTACTAACTTTAATGAAAGAATTTATGACTTTCTGCAGAAAAAAACTATTTTATAACTTCTTATTTAATTGTAACTCTTAATAGCGCTTGTAAGAATTCTTACCACTATTATAAGAATTTCATAGAGGCGCTGTCAAGCGATATCCGATACTATCGGATAAGGCGATATCTTCATATTTTTTTATATTCTTTTGTTAAAGAAATTTGGCTTATTAAAGCCAAGAAATAGTATCGGCTATAATTTTATCTTTTTATCTCTTGAATTATTTTTTTTAGGTTATCCACAGATGGGAAAATTGAATTGTGTTTTTTGTTATAAAAAATGTATATGTTTTAATCCGAGGTCTGACCTCAAAAGCGTAACCTTTATTTCATAAAAGGTTGCTGCTTCTTGAGGTCAGACCTCTCTCGCTAAATCTTTTTTTTGTCATTCTGAGTCAGCTAGCCTCGCTGCGAAGCAGGCAGACGAAGAATCTAAGATCCCTCGTTACGCGGGGGCTGCCCTCTTTTCTAAAATTAAAACAAATCTATCTTTCTTTTAGCTTGTTTAGCTCTGCTTGATTCCAATCTTCTTAAGAAACTTTCTATCTGATCTAATCTATAAACACGATAATTATTGGCTGGATTGCGATATGGTTTTAAAATTCCCTTTTTATCCCAGTTTCTTAAGGTTAAAGGAGTAACATGAAGTAGTTTAGATGCTTGTTTAATAGTAAGGTATTTCATAGTT
>CAYLHU010000021.1:0-3838 GCA_964383715.1 uncultured Candidatus Saccharibacteria bacterium | reverse complement strand
AAAAGGCGTGAAAAATTATTTGAAGATTTCAATGCAATTTTAATAAGCCGCCAGAATAAAAAAGCAAAAAGAATTAATAAGAACAAAACGCCAGTCAATCCTCTTCTTTCAGATAAGGTTGCAAAGATAAAATCAGTGTGCTGTTCAGGTAAAAATTTAAGACCTGCTTGCGAACTTAATCCCAATCCCTGTCCGAACAATCCGCCAGATCCAACAGCAATTAATGATTGGCTAATATGATATCCTCCTCCATAAGGATCATCTTCATGATTCAAAAAAGTAGTAATTCTCTGTTTTTGATAATCTTTTAAAATAACCATCCAAGCGCCACCTGAAATAATAGTTAGAATCAAAAGCATAATAATCAAATGGCGGACCTTAATCCCCGACACAATAATTATGCCAAACCAAATACTTAACAGCACTAAGATGGATCCTAAGTCTGGTTGTAAAAAAATAACTAAAACAAACAAGGTAATATATATACCTGACACAATCAAATGCCGCACTCGATACATTTCAATATGCCTCAATGAAAAATATTTAGCCAAAATTAAAATAATAACTATCTTAACAAATTCTATTGGTTGAAAGCGCAAAAAACCTAAATGAAACCAGCTTGAAGCTCCTCTAATATCTTGAGAGAAAAGAACAAGGAATAAAGCAAGTAACGAAATAACATAAAGGATAATTAAAATAGATGAATAGTTTTTAAATATCCTGTAGTCAAAAAAGCTCAAGCCGATCATTATAACAAAACCGAAGCAGATAAATAAAAGCTGTTTTTTAAAAAATATTGATGATTCAGGAGAGCCAATTCCATAAATAGTTAAAAGCCCTACTCCTGACAGAAGTAGGACAATAAATATCAATTGCCAATCAAGTTTTCGCAGATGAGAAAACATAAATGCAAAAATTATCAAGTGTCAAGTATCAAGTATCAATGAATTTTCAATTTTTAAATAATCATTGATTATTGATTGATTATTGGTTATTGATAATTGATTATTTATTAGTATTCCTGAAATTCTTCAATGCCATTTATTCCTCTAGGTATATAATTATCAGGGTCAAAAATATTTGTTTCCGGCTCAATTTCTACAAAAGAAACTTGGCCGTCTATCTTGTCAAACCAAGTAACAACAAAATCGCGCTCTTGATTAACTGGCAAAGTTCTTATTTCGGTATTATTAACAGCTATTAAATTATTTAGAGAATCAAATAATAATACATCGATATCTATTTTTTCAAAATCAAAATTTGTCTTGTTGACCAAAACAGCCTTGGCTTGACTAACTCCCAATGACTCATCGTCTAAAAAGTAATATTCTTTCTGCTGAACAGCAAATTCAAAAGGATGATAATCAAGTGGCTTTTCCCATTGAACATCAATAAAATTAATATTTACCCTATAAATTGAATTGTCATTTTTTATTTTTGTTTTAATAAGATATTTTGACTGATTTGGCAATATAAAAGTTGTTTCAGAATATTCGGAAACAAGATTATCATTATAATCATAAAGTTCAAATTTATAATCAATATTTCCACTACCGTAATTTTGGTTTGGATTTTTAATTTCAGCCGCTAGATCATAAAAACCAGCTTTATTGGAAATGGCCTTAGCCCATAAAACTCTCAAGGGCTCTATATTGACTAATTCACATGAAATACATGGACCCCCGCAATCAATTTCCTTTTCTTCTTGATTTTTAATGCCGTCAAAACAAGAAGGTTCTGGCTTTTTAAAATAATAAACCAAAAAAACAATACAGGTCAAAATAACCAAAAACATCAAAGCAATAATCAACTGTTTAATTATACGTTTATTCATAACAAAAACCTTATACTGTAAGTATAAGGTTTTTATCATAAAGATTCAAGCCATTAAACTGGCGGCTACCTACTTTCGCAGCAAAGCCACTATCATCGGCCTTGGCATATTTCACTTCTGTGTTCGGAATGGGAACAGGTGGAACAATGCCAGTATTACCACCAGATTAATGACTTGAATCTTAAAATTTTTCTATACAAAATGTACAGGGTAAAATGATTTATTAGTACTCCTCGGCTTAATCCCTCGCGGGACTTACACCTAGAGCCTATCAATGTAGTCATCTTCTACAAATCTACGATGCTTAATCTTGGGAGAGGCTTCGCGCTTATATGCTTTCAGCGCTTATCCCGTCCAAACTTAGCTACCCAGCAATGCTCCTGGCGGAACAACTGGTACACCAGAGGTTTGTTCATCCGGATCCTCTCGTACAATGGACAACTTCCCTCAAGCATCAACGCCTGCGGCAGATAGGGACCAACCTGGCTCACGCCGGTCTGACATATAACTCTGTTATTACTAACAGTACAGACTATAACTTGTCGCCTAAGGCGACCTGACGTATTGCGATAGTTTATATCTCAATTATTGAGTACCTATCGCCTAATCATCTTTGACGATTAAGTCGTTACGGGGTCACGAGGACTTCCCACGGTATTAATCGCTTAAAGCGACCTTCACCGTTATTAGCCAGTTTTACCTGGGCTCATTTTCACTTACCCAGCTCGCGTAGGATTTTAATTGGCGAACAGCCAAACCCTTGGGAGCTTCTTCACCCCCAGGATATCCTGAGCCGACATCGAGGTGTCAAGCAGGCCCGTCGCTATGGACGCTCGGGACCTATTAACCTGTTCAATTCATTTAAGAATTAGACTATATCTTCACCCAGCTATAATTTTCCAGAAATTACGGCTGGGGACGGCGTATGATAATGGTTTATATTCCCAAATATTGGGTACCCACTATCTCGTCGCTTTAAGCGACTCAGTCGTTACGGGGTCAAAAGGAAATTTGTAATAAAATTGAGGAAGAGTATATCTTTTCAATAACTTACTCAATTTTTTTGCTGTTCTAGGAGAAAAGTAGATAACATATCCCTTTCTCTTTTTATCAATGACTTTATTTAATAAACCAAACAAATCTGATATCGCTCGAGAAGTAATCTCTGCTTCTTCTCGAGTTACCCGACCAAGATAAAGATGACTATCTTTATCTCTTTGGTAAAAATATCCATCGTCCATATACCAAACAGCTAAAGTTCTAGGACTTAGATATTTATTAAGATCTTTTGGAATTTTCTTTTTACCTTGAGGATAGAAAATCTTTCTCAACTTTCCTAAATAAGGAGTAGTTTGAGATTGATATCTCCAGTAGCAATATTTCTTTCTTGTTTGTGGATGAATTCTTTCTATATACGTTGGCTTGCCTTGAAAGAATTGTTTAAGCATCTTCGCTTTCCAAAAAAGATATTCTTTTTGCTTTGCTCCATGTTCTAATCTTAACCGAGCATTTTTTGCGCCAGTTTTCTGTAAATATCCATCCCCAAGAATCGTTCCATAAATGATTTGTTTCTGAATTGAAGATAAACGAATCATAATTTTTAATTTTTGTCCTTTTGACTTCCCACGGTATTACTAAAACTCTAAACCCCTTTCAAGGAAGACCTGTTTTAGTTCCACCGTTATAAGCCGTACCTTCCCACCCTTACGGAATGGGTTGGACAACAACTCTTTTTCCCCGACATAATATCGGAGTCAGAGCTTATCCCCGGAGTAGCTTTTGTCTGATAATCTTCCGCGGTTCTACAACCCACGGTCGGTTCACTAAGTTCTGCTTTCGCAACTGCGCGGCATATCCGCCTTGCAGTAAAGCCAGCTTGTGCCTTTACACGACAGGTCCGATTTCCATCCGGACTTAGCCGACCTTATAAACGCCTCCGTTACTTTTTGGGAGGCTAGCGCCCCACTAAAACTACCCAGCACCCACTGTTCCAAGGATTTAACC
>CAYLHU010000020.1:0-8779 GCA_964383715.1 uncultured Candidatus Saccharibacteria bacterium | reverse complement strand
AAAAGAAAAAGTACCATTTCAAAAGAAGAGTTTTTGGACTTTACAAAGAGCGTTTGGAAATTCTCGGCAGAGCGAGCTTCAAAAATAGGCCACCCCGCGCCATTTCCGGTGGAGTTACCATACCGTTTAATTCAACTTTATACATTTGAAGGTGATGTCGTATTAGACCCGTTTGTTGGAAGTGGTACAGCTTGTATTGCGGCATTAAAAACCAACAGAAAATATGTTGCTTATGATATTGATAAAAATTACTGCGACTTGGCTGAACGAAGAGTAAAACAATTTTTACAGGAACAGACAACTTTATTTTCAGAAAAGAATCTGCCGCCAAAGAAAATTTAAAAAAAATATGGATAAAAAAATCATTTGGGAGAAGTTAAGTTGGTTTAGGGGAAATATAATTTCAGATGCAACCGTAATAGAAAGAGCACTTGGTTGGAGATTAAGGACATATTTTTTTCCTAAAACCAATCAACAAGCTTCAGATTTTCTCGGTTATATTATAGAAACATCTCACTTTAGTTTTGATAAAAAGATTTCACTCTACGAGCAAATTCCATATTTCAAAAAATTAAAACAATATTCAAAAGTAAAAAACTCTTTAAGGTTTGTTCAACTATTAAGAAATGCATTAGCTCATTGGGATTTAGACGAAAAGATGAGCGATGAGGATGAAATTGTTATTTACAATCCAGTTACTTTTCAGAGATTGAAACTAAATGATGAAACAATGAGGAAATTTCAGGAACATGAAAAAATTCTTTTGAAAGTATTTGGCTGGGAACAAACCCTTAAAGAAAAATATAATTAGCCGCCAAAGAAAAACTTGAAATTATTAATACTCTCGGCTTCGCCACAATTTTTACCCGCCCGCCCAATTCGAATTGTGCGGAGTGCGGCGAAGACAGAATCCCATTCGAGCTATTTCAAGAATACACTGCAATCCTTCGCTAAAGCTACGGAATTGTGTCTATTTAGTGGGGAATTTTGAGATAAAAAAATGACAACTCAAAAAATATTAAAAATAATTTTTATTATAGTGATTTTAGTCGTTGTAGTTTGGTTTGGTTGGGATTTCATAAAAACAAAAAGAGAAGGGATAGAAGACGAAAATCAAAAAAGTCAGGCGGATATTCTCCTGAATGAAGTTAAAGAAGTTCAAATAAAAGAGGAAATTGACAATTATTTGGTAAATGTGAGATATCCCGAGTTCAGCGGTGTTTCCAATGCCATAGCAATGGCCGATGCGAATTTGGTGTTAAAAAATAAAATAGAAGATTCCGTTGCTGTCTTTAAGGAAGATGTCGTCCAAAACGCCCGGAAAGAACTTAGTATGAAAAGCACTTTTGATAATGCTTATGAGATTGGCATTATTACGGATAATGTCGCGAGCATAAAATTCAGCAACTATTATTATATTGCCGGAATGGCGCACCCCAGTAGTTACGACGAAGGATTTAACTACGATTTCAAAAATAATAAGGAAATAAAATTGGTGGACCTATTTAACCAAAATGTTGATTATTTATCGGTCTTATCTGTTATTTGCCGAAAAAGCTTGAAAGAACAAATTGGTTTAAGCGAATATTATTCCGAAGATATGGTTGATTCCGGGACAGAACCGAAAGATTATAATTTTTCAAGTTTTGTTTTCACAAAAGACGCTCTTATAATAATGTTTTTCCCGGGACAGGTGGCTCCCTATGTCGCCGACATTCAAAGAGTTAGCATTCCTTTGGTAGAAATGGAGGATTACAACAACAAGAGCGAATCGGTAAAATTGATAACTGAATAAATTAAAAAATAAGATTTTAATTTTCACGAAACGAAAATAAGTTAGTTATAGTTTGAGTTTTGACTTCAAATCACAATTTAAATAAAGTCCGCGATTTATTTTTTTCTTTGGAGGGGTCGAATAATGGTATTTCGCCGCTCTTGAAAAGCGGTGTCTGAAAGGACATGTGGGTTCGACTCCCACCCCCTCCGCCAGTTGGGGAATGTCTTTCTTTATTGGCTCTCCCGATATGTGGGTTCACTATCCGATTTTATAAAATAATTTTTATGAACAAAGAAACAAAACTTATAAAAAAATTTTACTCTACTAATGTAAACAACGAATGGAAAAGGTTAATTGAAGACCCATTTCATGAATTGGAATTTTTTACGACATTTTCTTTCCTTAAAAAATATCTTCCTAAAAATGGGTTGGTTTTAGATGCAGGGGGTGGACCTGGGAGATACACTATTGAGCTCGCAAAACTGGGCTATGGTGTTACTTTGTTTGACTTGGTAGTTGAACATTTGGAATTTGCAAAAAAACAAATTAAGAAAGAAAAAGTCGCCAACAAAATTAAAGACATTGTCCATGGATCAATAACTAACCTATCAAAATTTAGAGATAATTCTTTTGATTCAGTTTTATGTTTGGGTGGTCCACTCTCGCACATTTACCCAGAAACAGAGAGGCAAAAAGCCATTTCAGAATTAGTAAGGGTTGCAAAAGTCGGTGCGCCAATTTTTGCTTCCGTAATGAGTAAATATGGAGTCATACTTGCCACTCCGGCGGGTTGGCCACAAGAAGTTGGTTTCAAAAAACATTTTCAAAACCTTGTTGAAAATGGGGAGGATTATAGATGGCACGGTAATGGCTATTGTCATTATTTTATTTCTAATGAATTGGAGAAGATGTTCTTGAAAGAAAATATTGAAGTTGTTAACAAAGTTGGGCTGGAAGGATTAAATATTGACAATAAAGCAACAAACAGATTTGCAAAAAAATTTCCGAAAGCATGGAAAAATTGGATTGAAATCCACATGCAAATTTGTACAGAACCATTTGTTGTTGATGCAAGTGGGCATATGATGATTATTGCGAGAAAGAAATAGAAATTATCGTTAATGGAAAGATTTAAATCGTCTTTTTTGAAAAAAGTTGTCCAATACCAAAAATAATTGTATGTAAAAAAGTTTGAGTTTTTTAAAAATAACTTACCGAAAAACAAAAAAACGCTTTGGGCGTTTTTTTAATAATCAATTATCAATTGCTAATCCAGTGGTTCGCGGGCGACGGCGATTCCCCAGACCTGTTTAGCGCCGATTTCTTTTAGGGTTCGGGCGCATTCTTCCATTGTCGCTCCACTGGTGAAAACATCGTCCACCAAGAAAATTGTCTTTCCCTGAAACTCCCCGGGATTTTTTATTTTAAAAACATCTTTGAGATTTGTTTGTCTTTCTTCCAGCGATAATTCAACTTGAGGTTCGGTTCCGTGGGTTTTGATAAAATTTTTAAGCGAAAGAGGGATTTGATAAAAAATAGAAAGAATTTTGGCAATTTCTTCTGATTGGTTATATCCTCGCCATCTTTTTCGCCGGGAAGAAATTGGCACGGGGATAAAAAAAGAATCTGTTTTTTTCTGTTGAAAAATATTGTTTTGGGTTAAAATAAAATGTGCTATTATTAAAGATGACAAAGGTTCGGATAAGGTTTTCAGAAACGGCTCATATTTAAACTTCTTAATCAGAAGGTTGGCCATTTTGTCCTTATAGGAAACAGCGGCAAAAAGTCCATTTAATTTCATTTTTCGGTGGTTTGAGCATTTTCCTTCGTTAAAAACCCTTCTTGGTTTTTTACAAAAAGGGCAAAAATCATATTCTAAAACCTCAATAATACTTAGACAATCTTGGCAAACCAAACTTCCCTCTTTTCGGCAACCGAGACAAAATTGAGGGAAAAGAATATCTAAAAGAAACTTTTTTAACATAAGATACTTTTATTATAGGATTTATGTTAAAATAGATAAACCTTGTTAAAAATTAATTTTGTCAAAAAACGATAATTGTTTGAATATCTGATTTTAAATAAGATTAAGTGGAAATTATGTCTATCTTTTCAAAAAAATGTTTGGGAATAGATATTGGAGCATCCTCAATAAAAATAGTTGAGATTTCCCTCTCCGGCAGGAGAAAAAAACTGGAAAATTATGTTGAGTTTGGCTTGACGCCAGATGGCTCTTCTTTTGAAACCTTTCAGGGCGAAAACTTGTTACTCCTAAGTTCCGAGGTTTCTGAAGTCCTAAAGGGACTTTTCAAAAGAGCTTCAATTAAGGAAAAAAATGTCGCTCTTTCCATTCCCGATTTTTCAACCTTTTTTACCACATTTGATTTGCCTCCGATGGCCAAAGCGGAAATCCCTCAAGCGGTTGAGTTTGAAGCTCGGCATCACATTCTTCTTCCTCTATCAGAGGTTTCTTTTGATTGGCAAATTATTGAAAAAAAAGAAGTAATGCCCGGTTTGAAGTTAAAGATATTACTTGTTGCTGTTCCTAATAATGTTCTCAACACTTATCAAAAGATGGCCATGCTTTCTCAACTTAAATTAAAGGGCATGGAAGCGGAAGTTTTTGGTTTAATAAGGTCTTCTATCCCCAAAGACCTTATCCAGAAATCCGTTTGTATAGTTGACTTGGGCTGGCAGACCACGACGGTGAGCATAGTGGAGAATAAAGTTCTTAGAAAGAGCCATAGTTTTGACATTTCGGGGAGCAGTTTAACGAGGGCTCTTGCAGAAAAACTAAACATTAGCTTAACTGAAGCCGAAAAACTAAAAAAAGAGCAGGGGCTAAATCCAGAGAGAAAAGATATTCTTGAATCCCTTTTGCCTCAAATTAACTCTTTGGCTTTTGAAATTGAAAAAGTTTGTAATAATTATCAGCCATCAGAAAGCGAAGGGGTAGAAAATATTATTTTAAGCGGAGGGAGTTCTGTTCTTTTCGGGCTTAAAGAGTATTTGGAGGGTCAATTAAAAAAGAATATCCAAATGGCGAAACCATTTTCTGGTATTTCATTTCCTTCGTCTCTCAAACCGAGATTGGAGGAACTGTCTTCCTCGTTTGCGGTGGCGGTGGGAGTGGCATTGATGGGACTGGAGAGTTAAAGGGCTTGGTCTAAAAATTCGAGGCATCCGCCGAAGAATTTTTAGCTACCAAACCTTTACCCAGCACTTATTTATATATAACGCCAACGAAGTATTATTTTATATAAGATTGAATAAACATCATAATCACATTTTTGGTGCCTGTATAAATAAGTGCTGGATATAAGAATCTATAATCCGCCTAATTTTTCACTTCGTAAAAACTTAGGCGGAAACACATTCTAATATGCCCAAAGAAGATTTAGTAAAAATTATTCCCAAACCAAAACCGAAAACTCCGGCTTCGGTTTATTTTCTCTTTTGGTTCTCTTTTGCCCTGGTGATTGTTTTATTAGGTCTTTCCTTTTTTCTTAAATACGAAACTATAATTCTAAAAGCGGAAAAGGACAAGTTAGGAAGTCAGCTAATTGTTTCTCAAGAGCAAAAAAATAAGGAGGAGGAATTGTCTGTTATATCAGAGCAAATAAACGACTTTCCCATTATTTTTAGCAAACATCAAAATTTTTCAAAAATATTCAGCTTTCTAAAAGATATTTGCCATCCAAAAGTTCAATTTACTGATTTAGACTTAGTTGCCGATGATTATAAAATATCCTTGTTCGGGGAAACGGAAAATTTTAAGACATTGGGGGAACAAATTGTTATTTTGGAAAGAAGTGAAAAAATAAGCGACCTTCAGATATCCAATATTTCTCTAAGTAAGGAGGGAAAAGTGAGTTTCAATTTAAGTTTTTATTTTTCCAAGGACTTAGTTAAAAAATGAAAATAATTAAATTTATTCCAATTTTATTCTTTGTTTGTTTCCTGATTTTTATTTACTTTTTATTACCGGTGTATATTAATTTCAAAGAGGTAAAAGAAAGTATCCCCGATAGAGAAGACGCTTTTCGGGAGAAGCAGGAATATCTTTCAGAAATTCAAAATATTTACCAAAGATTAAATGAAGGGAAAGAATCGTTGGAGAAGATAGAAGGCGCTTTGCCAAATAAGCCGTCTTTGTCCTCCTTGTTGAATTTTTTTCAAGAGAAATCTTCGGAAAGCGGATTAATTTTGAAAAAGTTCAATCAAAGCCAGGTTTCTCCCGAATCAAAAGAAAGAGATAAAGGGGTTGTGAATCAAAAAATTAAGGAAACAAAAATTACGATTACTCTTCAAGGAGGTTTTTCTTCCTTGGAGAACTTTATTCAGATAATTGAAAAGTCCTCCAGAATAATAAAAGTGGAAGACATTAATTTGTCTTATACGGAAGAAGGGTTTTTAGAATTAAACTTGGCGCTTGTAGTTTTTTCCTATTAGAATATATGTTTGATGATATAAAAGAAGATAAGTCGTTAAAATATCTAATCTTAGGAGCGGTCGTTCTCTCTCTGATTATTTTAGTAAAGGAAGTAATTTTAAAACCGGAACAATTGTCTCTCCCCGAGTCGCCTTATTCTTCAAGTAAAATAAAAATCAACTTCAATCTTTTGGAAGACAAGGCACTTAAAGAACTTATTCTTTTCGAGCGCATATCTCCACCTGGGGAAGTGGGGAGAGAGAATCCGTTTAAACCATACTAAAATAAAATGGATTTAATTGGTTATTTAGTTAAAAAAGAAGCTATTAATTCTTCAACTGCCGAAGACATTAAAGAAGGGATGAAAAGGTCTGGGAGTAGTCCCGAAGAGCTGATTTTGGAAAAAAAAATCATTAAAGAGGACAGATTATTTGACCTCAAAAGCGACTTTTTGAAAATACCCTTAAGAGAGGTTCTGATTGAGGAAATACCCCAAGATATCGTTTCCCTTATTCCCAAAGAGTCAATTGAGTTTTACAAAATGATTCCGGTTTTTCTTGATAAAAAAAGCAGGATTTTGGATGTAGGAATGGTTTTTCCTGAAAATGACCAAGCCAAAGAGGCCTTGAAGTTTTTAACGAGACAGGAAAATCTCACGCCGAAATTTTTTTTAATCACCTTTTCTGACTTTAAAAAATATCTTGAAAAATATCAGGTCCCAGAAAAAGAAATGAAGCAGGCATTAGAGAGGTTGAAAGAAGAAACAGAAGAGTTGCCGAAAAGAAAATCTTCGGACAAGGTTTCTTATGCCAAATTAGCTGAAGAGGCGCCGATAATTAAAATGGTCGGCGTTATTTTGAGACAGGCGGTAGAGGGAGGAGCTTCGGATATTCATATTGAACCAGCGAGAGACAATTTGAAGATAAGATACAGATTGGACGGGATATTGTATTCTTCTTTATTCTTGCCCTTAAAAGTTCATCCCGCAATCGTGGCTAGAATTAAAATTTTAAGCAATTTAAAAATAGACGAAACCAGAATCCCCCAAGATGGCAGATTTTCCACAACAATCAAAGGGGAGAGCATTGACTTCCGGGTGGCTACTTTCCCGACAAATAAAGGGGAAAAAGTGGCTATCAGAGTCCTTAACTCCGAAGAAGGGTTAAAATCATTGCCAAAACTGGGGTTTGAAGGGAGAAATCTTGAAGTGGTTAAAAACGCGATTAGCAAACCCTATGGATTAATTTTGACTACTGGACCAACCGGTTGTGGAAAGACCACCACTCTTTATACTATTCTTGGTCTTTTAAATAAGGAAGGGGTGAATATTGTTACTCTTGAGGACCCGATTGAATATTATATTGAAGGAGTGAACCAATCCCAAGTCAAACCGGATATAAATTATACTTTTGCGGCTGGGTTGCGCCAAATTTTAAGGCAGGACCCGGATATTATTATGGTTGGTGAGATTAGAGATGAAGAAACCGCCTCTTTGGCTATCCATGCCGGATTAACAGGGCACCTTGTTCTTTCTACTATCCATACCACCAGCGCTTTGGGAGTAGTACCTCGTTTGATTGATATGGGGATTAAGCCCTTTTTAATATCCCCTACGCTAAGTTTGGCTGTTAGTCAACGGTTATTAAGAGTTCTTTGCTCGGAATGTAAAGAGAAAGTGAAACTTCAAGGAGAAGAAAAAAAATATATTTTAGACAAAATCAAAAACTTACCCAAAGAAGCATCTAAAAATCTTAAAATAGAAGAGCCACTTTATATTTATAAGGCGAAGGGCTGTCCTAAATGTAATGGCAAAGGGTATTCCGGTCGGGTTGGTATATACGAAGCGGTGGGGATAGATGAAAATCTAAGAGAGTTGATTAATGAAAGGGCAAGCGAAGGAGACCTTTTCAAAGAGGCTCGGAGGCAAGGAATGATTTTAATGGAAGAAGACGGTGTTTTGAAGGTCTTAGAAGGTATCACCTCGTTAGAAGAAGTAATGAGAGTGACCAAGGAGGAATAAAATATTATGGCAAAGATATTATTAGTTGAAGACGACCCTTTCTTAATAGAGATCTATAGCCAAAAGCTGAAAAAAGCCGGTTTAGAGGTGAGGGTGGCTAAGGATGGGGGGAAAGCAATTCAATTATTAGGGGAGAGTATTCCCGACCTTTTGATTTTGGATATTGTTTTACCGGAAATCGAGGGGTGGGAGATTCTTCAGAAGATAAGAAAACAGCCAAAGTTTGACGGCTTAAAGATTATTATTTTAAGCAATTTGGGTCAAAAGGAGGAGGTGGAAAAGGGTTTGAAATTAGGAGCAGATAAGTATTTGATAAAAGCTCACTATACCCCGTCGGAAGTTGTTGAAGAAATAAAGAAGATTTTAAAATGACTAATTAACCTAATTTCTAATTAACCACCGAGCGTTCGCTTCGCGAAGGCGAAGGCGAAGGCGAAGATGAAAGCGAAGCTTTCATTACCATCAATGACTAATGACTAATTTCTCGGTTTAAATCCAAATGTCAAAATCCAAATGTCAATTCAAATCCAAAGCTCAAATACGAGTCCAC
>CAYLHU010000019.1:0-9485 GCA_964383715.1 uncultured Candidatus Saccharibacteria bacterium | reverse complement strand
TGCTCTCCGTGATACGAGAGTTTAGAACCGCAATTAAAGAGCATCGAGGTTATTGGAAATTCAAGATCGTGAGAGAGTGGCAGATGCAATAAATCCGTTTATAAACAAAAAACTCCTAACAAACAGGAGTTTTTTTGTTGGAATAACACTCTCGGTATGTCCTTAAACCAGTATCGCTTTTCACCGCACCCCCTGCCCTTTCGGACAAATCCACCGCACTAAGGCGGATGGCGGACTTATTACGCAAAGTCTATTCCCGACCGAAGCCGAAAAATACCGACTCTCACTATTCCACTTTTAGTATATCATCCTACAATTGGTTTTAAAACCCCATTTCTACCACCTGTTTGTCCTTGTAGCGAGCGATTGGGAGGAAATAAGAAGCTGATATCCTTAAAATGAGATTGAGAGAATTTGAACGATTTGTGAGAAAATAAAATCTATAACTGTATTTTCAGCATTGCATCTTGAGCCGCCACTATCAAGGGATAAACAGTTGGAGCTGATGTTAAAAGAGGATGAGTTGCTATTTGCCAAGTATTAAAATCCGAAATCGAAGCTTTTTGCTGAATAGCCATAGCCAATATATTTAACATCTCGCCGATACTTTCAGGTCCCATAATCTCGCCGCCCAAAAGCAAATTTTCTGATGATTTGGCAAAAATTAACTTTGCTTTTATTAATTCGGCGCCAGACAACTTGCCGGGATGACGATTGGGGGCTTGAGCTTCTCCAATAATATAATCAAACCCTTCAGTTTTAGCTCTTTGTTCGGTTAATCCAGCTGATCCCAAAGCTAAACCATCAACATAAGTAGAAAAAACTCCGACCGTGCCTTTATTTTCTCTAATAAGCTTTAATTGATATAGATTGCTTGCGACAATTCTCGCCTCGCTGGTAGCCACCGAAGCTAACATAATCGGAATATTTTTATTTGTAATAAAATCTCTGGTTTGAGCACAGTCACCCACAGCAAAAATATCGGCTATGTTTGTTTTTAAATACTCATCAACACATACGCCGCCTCCTTCTTCTATTTTAATGCCTGCCTCTTTAGCCAAATCAACGTTGGGGCAAGCACCTATAGATAAAATAACTAAATCAGTCGGCAACTTTTCTCCATTATCCAATTCCACATATTCTACTTTGTCATCTCCACCCACCTTTTTTACTTTTTTATTCAAATGTATTTTAACTCCATTGCTTTTTAATTTTTCTTCGGCTGCTAATACGAATTCTGTATCAAAATTTGTTATCAAACAATGATCCGCCATTTCAACAATATTAATCTCTAAATTCTTAATTCTGCTTAATTCCTCGGCAAATTCAATTCCGATAAAACCTCCGCCGATAATAATCACCTTCTTGCTTTTCAGCGCCGCTTCTCTAAATTGTTTTAAATATTCATAATCTTTCTTGACCAGCCAGACCCCTTCTTTTTCCACGCCGGGAATAGGAACCAATTGCGGTTTTGAGCCGCAAGCCAATATTAATTTATCATAACCATAACTGCTTTTATCTCCTAAAATCACTTCTTTGTTCTCCGCATTAATTTTTGATACTTCTCCGATAACCAGATCAATGTTATTGTCTATTAACGGTTTATCAGGCATCACATTCTCATCAACCGAATTTAAACGATGAAAAATATAAGGGATACCGCAAGGAATAATGCTTTTTTGCTCTTTTCTAACTAAGGTTACCCGTTTTGACGGATAAGTTTTTTTGGCGGTGACAGCCGCCATTACTCCGGCGGGTCCGCCGCCAATAATTAAAATATCTGTTTTATTCATGTTTTTGTTATTTTAATTGCTTTGCCCTTAATTAAAGCTTCGGTTAATTTTTTATACGCCGAATTCAAAATCCTTTGAAAAGTGCTTCTTGATGTTTTCATCATTTTGGCGGCTTCGCTTTGATCCATATCTTTATCATTTTTCAACCTTAAAGCCTCTACTTCTTCAACGGTTAATTCAACTATATCTAAAAATCTCATTGGCACGCCTTGAGGCTTAAAGTAAGTTATATTTGGATTAAACCTTATTTTTCTGCAAAGTCTTGGTCTTGGCATATTACTGTCTTTTAAAGTTTATATTACAGGTCGGACACTTTAATGTTGAGCAAGGAATATCCCTTTGATGCGGAGTTTTATAGCCGCATTTTTCACAAATGCAATAACCATCCGGGCCCTTGCCCGTCGCATCCTTTATTTCATCTTTAAATTTACCTTTTCTTTGCCAACCGAAACCGTGGCCAAAATCAGGTTTATAAAACCCAGTTTCTATTTCGTGACTGGTAATTTGAATGACTACATACTCTAAAGGATCTATTGCGCTTATAAGCTTTTCTCTTAAGCTATTTGAAATTTTAGTCGCTTCTTCCACGCTTAATTTACTTGGCAAATCTATCTCTAAATTAGCGGTTACAGCAGAACCTTTTTTCTGCGTTTTTAGAGATTTTATCCTGATATTTTCTTTTTCAGCGATTGATTTTATTTTCCCTTCTATTTCTTCACCGGCCGAAACATCAAGCAAAGAGTCAACCGCTTCCTTGCCTAAAGAAAATGACTCTTTAATGATATACAAACCGATAAATAAAGCTAAGACCGAATCAATATAAATCCAATATTTAGTTAAAAATAATCCTATCAAAACCACTATTGAAGCATAAACATCCACTCTGGAATGAACTCCATCAGACAATAGAGAAACCGAATTTTCTTCTTTGCCGTATTTAATTTTTAATCTGGCCATAATTTCATTGACAACAGCCGAAACTAACATTACTCCCAAGGCCAAATATCCAATAGTTACTGGCGATGGATTTTTGAATTTTTGAATTGATTCCCATAAAATAAAGATTCCTGTCAAAAACAAAATTATGGTTATTACTAAACCGGCCAAAACTTCAAATTTATAATGCCCGTAAGGATGTTTTTTATCTACTGGCTTTTTGGCTATTTTAATACCGACTAAACTTATTCCAGATGATAATATATCCATTCCTGAATGAAGTCCTTCGGCAAAAATAGCCCCGGAGCCAGTCACAAAACCAGCTATCAGCTTACCGACAGCTAAGAATATATTGGCCAATATTGAAATTAATGCTATTCTTTCTTTCATTTTATTGCTAAATTAATTTGATCAATTATTTGTTTAAATATCTGTTGATAACTTGGATTAATTTCAACCACTGGTTTCATTTGTATAGTTGAATCCACAAAATCTTGTTTATAAGGAATCCGACCAATAATTTTAATATTATTTTCATTAGCAAATTTTTCTATTTCCAAGCAAAATTTTTCCGCCAAATCATATTTATTAATAACAATCCCGTGTTTAATTTGAAAATGCTTTGCTAAATACAAAACACGCTTCAAATCATGTAGAGCAGAAGGAGTAGGTTCGGTAACAGCGACAATATAGTCGGTGCCGACCAATGAAGCAATGACCGGACAGCCGATTCCGGCGGCCGAATCTATTAAAATAATCTCGGACTTTAATTTTTTAGTGATTTTCTCGGAATGTTTTCTAACTTCAGCCACCACTTCGCCGGAAGCCAATTCGCCTAATTTAAGTTCACCCAAAATTAAATCTACGCCGTAATTATTGCCGGTATAAATAGTGCCTATCTCTTTTTGACTTTCGGAAATAGCGTTATACGGACAAGCGACAATACAAGCCTTACAGCCAATGCAAATATCTTTGACAAAAGCCGGATATTTATCTTTAACAAAAACAATCGCGTTCTGCTTGCAGACAGAAGCGCATTTACCGCATTTCGCGCATTTATCAAAATCCCATTTAGGAATGGTTTGATAAATCGTAATAAATTTTTTCCTTTTAGCGGAAAGCAAGAGATGATCGTTGGGACATTCAACATCAACGTCCAATAATGCGGTTTTGTTACTTTTAGCAAACTCAACCGCTAATGAAGTGGCTACCATTGATTTGCCCGTGCCGCCTTTTCCGCCAGTAACTGCGATTTTCATATTTTATGCTGTTCGCAAGCGTCTTCCATGCCTGCTCTTTTAAGTTTATTATTTTTCCAGAGTTCAAAAATATCTCTTACCGTATCGGCTTGATAAACATAAACATCAATTCCTAATTCTTTACACAGGCTAATAGCCCTCGGCCCAAGCTCTTTGCATAACAAAACATCCGCCCCATGTTTTTTCATTAATTCGGGAGGCAGACCAGTTCCGCCCATATGCTCGCTGGTATTGTCTATGATTTCAATCACCTCGCCTTTTCCATTAAGAAAAGTATAGGTAGAACAACGACCAAAATGTTGGGCTATTTCATCGTCCAAGCCCTTTTTACTATTTGTCGGGATAACCAATTTCATAATTAATTTATCTTCTTAAGTTTTTTGTCTATAAAATCCTGTAAAACATCCTTTACTGTTCCTTGGCCAGAATAAATTTCAATATTAAATTGATTTAAAACATCCAATGCCCTCGGTCCGACATTACCAGTTATTACCGCATTAACATCTTTTTCTGCCATTAATTGAGCGGTTGAAATACCGGCGCCGCTGTTTTGGTCGGTGCTTTCATTTTTTATAGCCTCTGTTTTTTCTATTTTGTCGTCTTTTATCTCGGCGATAATAAAATACGGGCATCTACCAAAAACATCAGAAACATTGCTCTCAATGTTTTTGTCTGTTGAACTTATTGCTATCTTCATAGTATTTTTGTTAGTTTAGTTTATTTTTGACCCTTAAGCTGGGCTAAGCGGAGTTTAATGGCTTTGAGCTCTTCTTCTAATAATCCCGCCTCTTCAGAAAGCATTTCTGCTTCTTCTTTTTTAGTGGGGGTGGGGGCGGGATAATATCCCCAGAACTTTCTCCAACCTAATCCTCGACCTCTGTCAGCGCCCCCGCCTGTGCCGAGGCTTCGGCGGGCAGGTCTGCGACCATAAGCTTGACCGCCACCGCAAGGACCCATACCCCAACCAGTGCCGGGGCCATAGCCCGTAGGGCCAGTTCCGTTAAATTTTGGCATATATTTTTGATTAAAATAGATTAAATTATAATAACCCGACCTTTTATTTTATCGACTGTCTATTTTAAGCATATGCCCATAACTATATTTTGTCAAATGCAATCCTGTTAATAACAAAAACCTCTATTTAATAAAAGCTTCTTGCCGGAACAACATTTTACTAATTCAAATACCAAATAAAGTAATTTAGGACACTGGCAAAACTTACCCAAAGCAAATACGGAATTAAAAGATAACTAGCCCATCGGTTAATTTTCCAGAATTTAATCATTAAAGCAATAATCAAAAGCCAGATAATGATGATATTTACAAAAGCCAGCCCGGGATTTTGCAAGCCAAAGAATATTATTGACCAGGAAGCGTTAAAAAAAAGATGCACCCAAAACATCCACAACGCGCCTTTGGCTGTTTTATTTTTCTCAATTCTCTGCCAAATAAGATAAACACTAATACCCATCAAGATATAAAGAGTGATCCAAGCTGGGCCGAATATCCAATTAGGAGGACTGAAGCTCGGTCTTTGTAAAGTGGCATACCAAGTCGGAATGGCCGAAGTTGTAAAAAGCGAACCAACTATTCCGGCCAACTGCGGTAATGCCAGAGAGATTATAAGACGTTTGTAATTCATAGATTTATTATTTGATTCTATTAGTTTAATCGACCGTTTGTTGCCCCGTTCTCGCCCATTGTTTGCCCCTGTGGCGAGTGATTGGGAGGAAATAAGAGATTGATACCCCTAAAACGAAATTGAAAGAATTTGAACGATTTGTGAGAGAATTATTTATTGGACTCAGACCGTTTTACCATTTTTTCAAATTCTTCATTTTTCAAACAATCATTCTCTTTTGCCCAAAGCCTTAATTTCTGGAAATATTTTAATTTTTGCTCGTATTCATCTGGACTTCTGGTCTTCAAATGATTATATAATTTTCTCTGTTGCTTAATCCAATGATTATAGCCCTCCCTTTTGATATCATTTTTATCGCTGGCTTCAATTTGTATTAAAAATTCTTCCTCCGTAAGATCGGGTTTGTCGTTTACCCATTTTGCCATTGATATAGCTTCTTTATCATTATCGCTTATTTCCTGCAAATCTTTTAACGTTGTTTTTGAAAAAAGCTTTTTTATTCGTTCAGTCTGACTCGGTTGTAAAAATCCCCCGGCCGGGATATTAATGCCAAACTTTTCCCAAATGGGAGTGTCTTGAAGTCCGACAGGATATTTTAGAATATGAAATATAGTCACTATTTCCACCACTTCTTTCGCAAGCCCGAGCCATTTATTTAAAGCTACTTCGTTAAAGCTATTAACGTTTGAATGATGTTTGTTGAGCCGACGGCTTGAATAACCAAAACCTCGAGTGTGGGAAAAATTGGATAACTTTGCGTAAAGGTCCGCCGTCTTTTTAAATATCTCTTGCTTATCATCAAAAGTTTTAATGTTGGAATTTTTCGCCAATCTTTTAAAAACCTGATTACGAAACGGCGTTGACTCTATGGATTTAAACCAATTTTGAATATCTATGTGGCTTTGATTATCTATATCCCAATAAACCGATAATAAACCCAGCTCAAGAACATTGCGTAAAGAAGCGATAGCATGCTTATAAAATCCAAGCTTACATAAAACGATTGAACACTCTAACTCATATTCAGCCTCGGCAACCGGGAAAACATGACCAGACCAAAAATTTTCAATAGTTTCCGGCAACAAATCAAAAAGAGAACGGAGTATCCAATTATACTCTTCTATCTTATTCTTAACTTCGTGGTTATCTTCAAGATATTTATTACTGGCATTTAAAATGCCATCTATTAATTTATCGGAGTGAAGAAGATGCAAACTATCTTTATTTTGCATATTATTTTACCTGTTTTATTGGAATTTTTGAATCCCTGAGAAATCTGGTTAAAGTTCTTTTTTCAGTCCCACTGTTACTTCCAGAATGCCTTTGTTGCCCTGTCCTCTTATTGCAATAACTAATAAATAATTGATGTTTTGCTCTCGTCATAGACACATAGAGCAACCTTCGTTCATCTCCTTCCTTATCTCCTGTGTTACGGCCAGGGATAAACTCATCTTCTGCACCAACAATAAAACAAACATCGAAAGTTAAACCTTTTGCTTGGTGCATAGTTAAAATATTAACAGCACTTTCTTTCGTTTCTTGCTCTATAAATTCAGATGAGATGCTTACTGCCTTAATTAAATCTTCAAGATTAACTTTTTCTTGATTTTGTATAATTTCGATGAAATATTTCTTAATTTGCTCTTTTAGCTCGTTATCAACAACGAGCTTGTCAGTCGCATTATTTATTATTTCGATTGGATTCTCAATAACCTCTAACTCTGTTATTATGCTATTTATTTCGGAGAAGAATTTATTTATTTTTTGACCAAATTTTTGTAATTCATTTTGATCTTCAGAAATTTTTAAGATAGCATCACTAAATCTTATATCCTTATTCTTAGCATAATTCCAAACTTGCTTAATACACTCATCCCCCAATCCATTAGTTTTATCAATTTGTAATAAAGTTCTCCAAGCCAAGCTGTCGCCACGATCAACTAATAACCGAATTATCGACAACACAGCACGATATTCTTTATTATTATCTAACTCTGAATCAGTGGCCAAAGAAACATCGACATTATGCTTTTTTAATGCTTCGATGATAGGCTTAGATAGCGATCCATTTCTATCACTTCTCAAAAGTATTGTAATTTGATCGGGATTGACTTTGGTATCTATAAGACTTTTTATTTTTTTAGCTATTGATTCTGCTTCATGGTTTTGATCTCTAAATCCAACAATTAAAACTTGGCCGTCTTCTGCCTCATTTTTAGGTCTGGTTGGCTTTGGCAAGCGAGCCGAATCAAGACTGGCCACAAATTCAGCAGAACGTAGTATATTTTTATCGCAACGAAAGCAAATTTCGAGAGCTAATTTCTGTGTATTTTGATAAATCTGATCAAAATTTCTAATACCAGAAGGACTCGCAAAACGAAAACCATAAATACTTTGATCGTCGTCCCCCGCAACAAACAATTCGGCACCTCGTTTTGCTAATTCGCCAACGACTGCGAGATCGCAAGCATTTAAATCTTGATATTCATCGATAAGAATGTGTTTATATTCTTTATCGAGCTGAAAATCTCTATTTTGATTTAGTTGTTTCTTTAGTTGATAAACAAGTTCCGCTCTCAAAGTTTCTCCGTATTGATTTTTATGACTTCGCCAAGCACCAAGAAAAGCAGGGTTAGGAAATTGTTGTTCCCAACCAATTTCATCTATTCTCAAAGTTTCCCAGTCAGTTGAAAGCTGGTTTATTAAATCTTGAACCTCTGAAATTTGTTTAAGATTTAAAATCTTTTTTAAATCTTCTTGAATAATATGCCTCTCCTCCCAATCGTCAGCAATTCTTATCGGCTGTGGCAATGCGTCAACTTTACCTGAATTAAAAAGAATCTGCCTTAAAGCAAAAGAATGAAGCGTGGAAACCTGAGGTATTGATTTTTGTAATGGTTCTAAAACTTTTTTGATTTTATCTCTTAATTGAGCGGCCGCTAAACGAGTAAAAGTAAGCAAGAGAATAGTTTCTGGATCAATATTATGTTGAAGAACCAAAGATAACACCCTACAAGTAAGTGTCTTAGTTTTCCCTGTTCCCGGGCCAGCAAGTAAACGTGCATGATTACCAATATGATCAATGGCTTTAACTTGATCACTGGTTGCATTTCCATGAATTGTTTTCTTTAAATCTTCCATATTCATCT
Organism: uncultured Candidatus Saccharibacteria bacterium; assembly: GCA_964383715.1. Lineage (GTDB taxonomy): Bacteria > Patescibacteriota > Minisyncoccia > Minisyncoccales > CG1-02-41-26 > CAYLHU01. The sequence goes on along the minus strand of CAYLHU010000019.1, from coordinate 706 downwards.
TTAAATTTGAAATTGAACATTTGACTTCAATAATCTGAATTCATAATAATTCAGCAATTCAGATAATGTATTTTGCTTTATTGATTCTTCTCCTTCGGCAGAAAAATTACCAAGCAATAAATAACTTATCAAATAATTTCTAACTTCTTTTTTTGAAATCTCGTTTAATCCGATTGAAGTGATCTGCCCCGTTTGATTATCCAATAAGGAATAATAAATGTTTTTTCTCATAAAATTTTATCTTGTTTTATAATTTAATTATGAATTAGACTCTTGAGCTTGATGACAGCCACAATTAGCACACCTAACATCTGCGTGTGCACTGGCTGGCTTATAAACCTCCCTGCACTCTGAACATTTAGGAAAATTAGACCTAAATATCTTTTTTATAATTTTTCTTATACTCATAATTTTTTATAATTTTTAACACGACTATTAGCTAATTTCACATATCTCTCATCTTTCTCAATACCTACCCAGTTTCTTTCCGTAGCTTTGGCAACCACAGCAGTTGTGCCACTACCTATAAAAGGATCTAAAACTAAATCTCCCTTTGAGCTTGCGGATAATAATATCTGCTGGATTAGCTTAAGAGGTTTTTGTGTGGGATGAGATTTTATACCATTTTCATCTCTTAATCTTTCGGCTCCGCGACAAATCTGGAAATTCCAATCTGTGTCCTTCATTTGCACGCCATTATTCATTT
>CAYLHU010000018.1:6868-10209 GCA_964383715.1 uncultured Candidatus Saccharibacteria bacterium | reverse complement strand
TCTCAATCAGGGATAGCAACCGATGGTTTTGATTTAAATATTATTGGTGGCGCCTTCTTAGAACATTCGGCGGCACCTTTTTTAATTGAAGGGAAAAGTTTATCTTCCTTGTCCGGTTTTTCAGACAAGAGAGAGATTGGAGAATATGTTGTTCAAGAAGGAGACAATTTGGGTTTGGTGGCTCAAAGATTCGGGATTTCTGTGGAGACCATTCTTTGGGCTAATAACTTGTCTAAAAAATCAACACTTAAAATTGACCAAAAACTAATTATCTTGCCAGTTTCAGGAATCCTTCATACTGTCAGAAAGGGAGACAGTTTGGGTCAAATCGCTCAAATATATAAATCAAACATATCTCAAATAGTCGCCTTTAACGGACTTTCTAACGAAGACGATATTTTTATCGGGGACATGTTGGTTATTCCCGATGGGAAAATGCCTTCCGTTTTACCCTCAATTCCCCAAATACCTTTGGCTGACAGCTATTTTATCTATCCTTGTGAAGGGACTATAACTCAAGGATTGCACGGCTATAATAGGAATGCGGTTGATATTGCCAACAATTGCGGAGAGCCGGTGGTGTCCGTTGCTAATGGAACAGTTTTAAGGGCAAGTTATATCGCTACCGGTGGACGGAGAGTGACTATTCTTCATTCCAATGGGGTGGTGACTTACTACGGGCATCTTTCGTCTATTGCCGTTGTTCCCGGACAGGAAGTGGCGAGTGGCGCAATTATAGGACGGGTGGGGAATAGCGGTCGCACATTGGGAGTTACCGGGTGTCATGTTCATTTTGAAGTTATCGGCGCCCAAAACTTTTTAGGAAATTATTTATTAGGGAGTAAATTGAGGTGGAACAATAAATAATTCAAATGGATTCTTTTGCTCGATAACTTAAGGATTCAAGAATGTCGTCAAAAGAAATATTTTCTTTTTTTTCTAAATCGGCGATTGTTCTGGCTATTTTCAGAATACGATGATATCCCCGAGCCGAAAGATTTCTTGAGTCAACATTTTTTCGGAGAAGGTTTTGAGATTTACTGTCAATTTGGCAGTATTTTTTTATTTGAGGAATCTCCATTTCAGAATTAGTCAAAATTTCATCTTCAAAAAATCTTTGTCTTTGAATCTCTCTTGCGCCTTCAACTTTCTCTCTGATTTCTTCGGTGATGTTTTCTTTATCGGGAGAAACTAACTCTTCATATTTCAAGGAGGGGACCCAGCTAAAAATATCAATTCTATCCATTAAGGGTCCGGATAATTTTCTTCGGTAAGAAGATATTTGAGAAGAAGTACAGGCGCATTCTTTTTCCGGGTCATTGTAATAACCACAAGGGCAAGGATTGGCGGCGGCGATTAAAGTGAACTTGGCGGGGAATCTTAGATTGTATCTTGCTCTTTGGATATTTATTATCCCTTCTTCAATCGGTTGACGCAAACTTTCTAAAACATCGCGATGGAACTCGGGGAACTCGTCTAAAAATAAAATACCCCGATGAGCCAAAGTTATTTCGCCTGGTCCCGGTGGGGAACCTCCTCCGATTAAAGCGACCTCGGAACTGGTATGGTGAGGCGAACGGAAAGGTCTTTGAGAAAAAAAAGACCTGTCTTTAAGATTGACGCCAATCAAGCTGTATATTTCCGTCAATTCAAGGAATTCTTTTAAACTTGGTTTGGGTAGAATAGATACCATTGCCTTAGCCATCAATGTCTTGCCGGCTCCGGGTGGTCCCTGTAAAAGAACATTATGGCCACCGGCGGCGGCAATCTCCAATCCCCTTTTGGCATGGCCTTGTCCTTTTATCCAAGAGAACTTCACCCCGAAGTCCTGATAACTTTTTTTTAAGTCGTCTAGATTGGGAATCACTCCCTTAATATCTTCTTTGTTTTCAAGATATCTTAGGGCTTGTTTTAGATTTTTAAGACCAATTATTTTTATTTTTTCTTCTTTCAAGTTCACTAAACTTGCTTCAAAGGTGTTCTCAAGAGGCAAAATTATCTCTTGGAAGCCCTTCGATATAGCTAAATTAGTAAAAGAAAGAGCTCCCTTCATTGGTTTCAGGGAGCCGTTCAAAGCTAATTCGCCCAAGAACATTTTTTTTGTCGGGTCAAACTTTGTCTGATTGGACGATAATAAATATCCTAAAGCGATTGGCAAATCGTATAAACTTCCTTCTTTTTTAAAATCGGCGGGAGCTAAGTTTACTAAAACCCTTGATGTTTGGTGGTGGGGAGACAGGAGGTCGATACTCTTGATAGCTGTGTTCACTCTTTCTTTAGCTTCCTCTATCGCCTTGTCTCCTAATCCAACTATATTGAAATAGCGAAGACCTTTAGAAATTGCAGTTTCAACTTCGATAATTTGAGGCGAGAGACCTTTAAGGGCGGCCGAGAAAACTTTAGAAAACATAGTTTAGAATGAAAAGTAAAACTTAGTTCAAGAAAAAAACTGACTTAATTTCCAATCGCCGACCGGTCGGGATTTATTCTTCCTTTTCTTCTTTTTTGTTTCCTCTTTTTCCCTTTCTCCCTTCATCTTCTCCTGGTTCTATTTTATCGGTTGCCTTAATGTCTATTTTCCAGCCGGTTAATTTAGCGGCTAATCTAACATTTTGGCCGTTTTTTCCAATAGCTAAAGAAAGTTGGTCATTGGGCACGAAAACCTCCGCTTTATTTTTGGGCAAAATCTTAACATCTAAAATTTTAGCCGGGCTTAAAGAATTAACAATATATTCTTCTGTTTTATCGGACCATTTAACCACATCTATTTTTTCACCACCCAACTCGTTAATGACGGCTAAAATCCTTGTCCCTCGCTGTCCAACCAAGGAACCAATCGGGTCAATACCTTCTTCGTTCGTCTCTACGGCAATTTTTGTTCGAGAACCAGGTTCGCGGGCTATTGACTTTATCACTACCTGCCCCGAAGAAATCTCGGGGACCTCTAATTCGAAAAGTTTTGATATCAATTTAGGATAAATTCGAGAGAGAAGAACAGTCGGTCCCTTGGGGCTATCTTCAACTTTCAAGACATAAAGTTTTAGTCGCTGTTTGGGGCGGTAAAATTCGCCGGGAACTTGTTCGGTCTTCGGCAAAATGCCCGATGTCTTCCCGATATCAAAATAAATGTTTCTCGGCTCTATCCTTTGGACAATACCAGAAATAATTTCTCCTTCCTTCTCTTTAAACTCTTTCATAATAACATCTCTTTCGGCCTCTTTTATTTTTTGGAGAATTACCTGTTTAGCCGTTTGGGCAGCGATTCTTCCAAAATCGCCTTTTGATTCTACAACAATTTTAAGGTCTTCTTCTATTTTTATCTTGGGGTCAATTTTTTTAGC
>CAYLHU010000018.1:3194-6768 GCA_964383715.1 uncultured Candidatus Saccharibacteria bacterium | reverse complement strand
AGACGACCTTTATTAAGAAATAGCAGAATAAAGGATGGATGTCAATGAATATCCTCTATGGCATTCTTGTGATGCCTAATTTCCATCACTTCATTTTTAGGGGATACCTCAATTGCTATTATATCAATTTGGCGAGGAGTATTAAAGGGCAGTTTTTTTTCCGACAAATAAATTTGGGACATTTTCAAAAGTTGTTTTTTCTTTTTGGCCGTAATTTGGTCTTCGGGAAAGAAATTTTTATTTTCGATAATTGTTTTGACTTCAAAGAAGATAATCTTATTTTTTTTCTTCCCGACAATGTCAATTTCTCCCCATTTTCTTTTAAAGTTTTTCTCTAAAATTTTATACTTCCCTTTTTTTAAAAAATCATTGGCAGTTCTTTCGCCAAAATTGCCCAAATCCTTAGAACTCATTTTTCCATTATTCGGCATATTTTTTTAAAAGTTGAAAGTCCTTTTTTAGAACTCCTTCCATATTGGAATTATAAAGAGTCACAGCCGGATGATAGAGAGGAATGATTATTATTTTTTGGAAAAGGTTTTTTATTTCAAAAACCTGGCCGTGGATTTTTCCAATCGGCTGGACATTATCTTTAAGTCCGAATTTTTCCATTAGGAATTTCATTGAGTATCTGCCTAATGGGCAGATAACTCTCGGTTTAATGGCTTCGATTTGTCTTTCCAAAAAAGGAGTGCAAACATTTATTTCCGAAGGCAGGGGGTCGCGATTTTCCGGAGGGCGGTCCTTTAAAAGATTGGCAATATAAACATCTTCTCTTTTGAGATTTACCGATTCTAATAATTTATCCAAAACCTTTCCGGCCGCTCCGCAAAAAGGCCGACCGGTTTTAGATTCTTGAAGGCCGGGGGCTTCCCCAACAAAAATTATTTTTGCTTGGTGATTTCCTTCTCCGACAACAGGATAAATTCTTTCTTTATAAAGAGAGCATTTTTGACACCTAAAAATATCATCTCTTATTTTTCTAAGTTCTTTTTCTCGTTCTTCTATCATAATTTCTTAGGGGTTAAGATTCTTAAAAGGTTAATATCTCTGGGTGAAATATCATTAAAAATCCTAAAATCAAGAGAGCGATTCCCGAAATAAGCTTGACGGCTTTTAAATATTTTTCAGAAATTGAGGCAGATTTTAAAGTTATGATAGCGATTAGAAAAATAATAAAATCGTCAATCATATAAAATATAATATAAATGACGAGGTAAAAATAATAAGACAACGAAGAGAGATTCAAAGTGCTTAGGATTTTAGTAAAAGCCAGAGGAATGCCGACAGAACAAACTAATTCTACTAAGTTTATTCCAATAGCTACAACAATTACGCCTCCCAAAAGGACAGGCAGAGACATTTGGGATGTCGAAAATTTTTCTATTTTTCTTAAAAGTTTTTTTTCAAACTTAGTAAATATGGTTTGTTTTTTAGGATCTATTTGGCAGAGTTTACAAATTCTGTCTTGGAAATAATCTTTTAATAGGAAAATAGAGAAAAAAATCACGATTGCCCCGACCAAATAAGTAATTATTTTTATATGCTCTAAGGCTAAAAAGAGATTTAACCAAGCAGAGATAAAAAGAAAATAGACTGCTCCCGAAACAAGAATAAACGTCCCTCCGATTAAAAGAACTCGTTTTCGGATGCCTGTGCTTATTAAGATAGTTAATAGGAGTCCCAATGCAATCATAGCGCAGGCATTGAATCCGTCTAATGTCCCTAAAACAATACTAAGAATTAAGGGAGAGGAATTGGAAATATTAATTTTGCCGATAATAGGCAGGGAAATCCCCCCTCTTTCTTCTATCAAAGAAGCAATCTCGGCGGATATTTCCGTTGGATTGTTTTCTTCACAGGAACTTTCATCAAGGGGATTTTCGGCGATAGTTCCTTCAATGCATTTTTCTATTTTCTCGGCAATTTGAGGAGCAAATCCCGTGTAGTATTTTTCGCCGATAAAAATAACTGGTACCCAACCTTGGTCTATTTCAGGAACATCAAATTGTTGGTAAAGGGCTTCCAATCTCTCATAATTTTTTTTCTCAAAGGAATTAAACTCTCTGATTTTTATCTCGGGATATTTCTCTTTTAGGGAATTAAGAAATTCTTTTTCTTGGGCGCAGTGAGGACAAGTAGGGCTATAAAAAAAATCAACCTCAATTTTTTCTTGAGAAAAACTATAATTAGGAACGAAAATTAATAATAATAGAAACAAGGAAGATAAAAGAAATTTATTTTTCATATTTTTATTTTTCGCAATTACTTTTTTATTTTAATTCTTTCAAGCTATTTTTTCAATAATACCTCCTCCTAATAATTTTCTCCCTCTGTAAAAAACAGCTGATTGACCGGGGGTAATTGCTCGTTGAGGTTTTTTGAAAATAACTTTAAATCGGTTTTGCCCCAAAGGGAAAATTTTTGATTTGTTTGATTTGTGAAGAAAACCATATCTTATTTTTGTTCGGGCCCTAAAGTTTTTTACCATTTCTTTCCCAGATATAAAATTGACATTATTAACTATAAACTCTTTTTTTATTAAGTCGTTATTATCCCGGCTCACTATAAGGTTATTGTTTTCAATATCTTTATCTACGACATACCAAGGATGTCTTTTTGTATTTTTATAATCACCCAAAGAATTAAAGTTTTTATCTAACTCTATTCCTTTTCTTTGACCAATGGTATAGAAGTGAAGCCCTTGATGTTGACCTATGACTTCTCCTTTGGGGTTGAGGATATTCCCCCTTTTGGTTTCAATTTTTTGAGCCAAAAACTCATTTAGAGATTCTTTGACAAAACAAATTTCTTGTGATTCGGGTCTATTTAAAAAAGGAATTTTAAATTTTTTAGCCATTTTTCTAACCTGTTTTTTTGTGTATTTCCCAAGTGGGAAAATAGTTTTTTCAAGCTGGTTTTGGCTTAGTGTCCACAGGAAATATGATTGGTCCTTGGTCTTATCTTTTCCTCTCAAAAGTTTATAATTTTGGATTTGGAGCTTGTTTGCAATTTGTTTTTTAGAATTTAGATTTTTCCGCCGTAGGCGGATATAATGTCCGGTGGCCATTAGGACATCATTTTTGCTTAGGACATCGTTTAAGGAAAGTCCAAACTTTATTTCTTTATTACAAACAACACAGGGATTAGGCGTTAGTCCTTTTTTGTAATCTTCGATAAAAGAATTGATTATTTTATTTTTAAATTCTTTTCTGAGGTCTAAAACTCGAAAAGGAATTTCTAAAAAATTACAAATTTGTCGAACTTGATTTTCTTCGTTCTCCGGGCTGACGGGGGAAAGTTTCATAAAAACTCCCTCGACTTGAAAACCTCTCTTTTTTAAAAGAGCGGCGGCGACCGACGAATCAATTCCTCCAGACATAGCGACGATAACTTTTTTCTTTTTCATTATAAATAAATAATAATTGATAACTAATAATTTATAATAAACCCTGACAATCGTCAGAGTCAATTGACTTAAAAAATAATTTTGCTAAAATCAAAGAGAACAGGGCATAGTCAAAGAGAACTCCGTTCTCTTTTCTACCTCATCTCCGCTTTGCGGAGATTCGGT
>CAYLHU010000018.1:0-3094 GCA_964383715.1 uncultured Candidatus Saccharibacteria bacterium | reverse complement strand
TTCTACCTCATCTCCGCTTTGCGGAGATTCGGTGTTCTAGTCCCAGTGCCCCGAAAGATTATTTTTTTGATAGCTCAAACGCTTTGAGATTTACTTCCCAATACTTTTTGGGGAGTATTTTTTTTATTGCTTTTAAAATTGATTTTTCTGATAGGGGTAATAATTTTTTTTGAAGAGCGAGAGACAAGAGGAATATCCCAGTTGGGGCTGATGTTTTTAATTCTTTTTGACAAGTTTCTCCAGCCGAAACCAATTCAAAATTATTACTAAATATTTTCATTTCCTTAACTAATTTTTTTTCGGAAATAGTTTTTCCTAAAGTTGGAGTTTGTTCATTGTTTATTAAAAAATTGGTCTTTGCTGAAGAGAAATAAATATTGGATAAGGTTTCTTGGCTTTCTAAAACAATAATTAAATCCGCTTTTCCCTTAAGGACAAGGGGGGAATAAATTTTTTGACCAAAACGGATATTGATTTTAACTGAACCACCTCTTTGACTTAAGCCGTGGAGTTCAGATGTTTTAATGTCATAGCCAGAACTAAAAGCACTCTCGGCAATTATTTTGGCTAAGCTTATTAGTCCTTGTCCTCCAACTCCAGCAACTATAATATTAAAATTTTTATTTTTTCTTACCATAGTAAAGCCAACAAGGATGACTGGCGATAATAACCGAGACACCTTTTTGGTCTAAGAATTTTTCAGCTGTTTTAATAAAATCATTATAATTTTTCAAGGGATCTATTTTTTTCCAATTTTTTATTTCCAATGCTTTAATAATATTTTCAATTTTTATTCTTGGTTTTCCATTTTTTATTCCGGGGTGGGGCTGGTGTCCAGTCATAGCTGTAATTTGATTATCCAATATTATCAATAAGATATCGGACTCATTGTGAACACAATTTATTAGAGCTGGGATTCCAGAATGAAAAAAGGTAGAATCGCCGATAAAAGAAATAATTTTTTGTTTTTTGCCATTAGTTGCCTTGGCAATACCATGCCCAATTCCAATAGAGGAACCCATACAAGAAAGATAATCATAAAAACTATCAAAGCAAGTTGCAGCCATCATATAGCAACCAATGTCTCCGCCAAAGATAATATTTTTATATTTAGTAGTTGCTTTTTTTATTCCATTAAAAACATTCCAATAAGGACAGCCCGAGCAAAACCTTGGGAGATGTTTTATTGGATCAATTTCAATGTTTTTATTTTTTTTAATTTTCTTTCCAGTAATTTTAGCAAGGAGAGGAATTATATTTTCTGTTTTTAATTCTCCTATTTCTGATAGATAATTTTTACCGAAAATTTGGATTTTAGGATTAGTATTTTTAGCCAATCGTTCAACTTCTCTTTCTAAATATGGCTCTAACTCCTCAATAACTAAGACCTTTTTTAATCCAGTAACTGGTGAGCCAATAAACTTTTTAATTTTTTCTTCTGGTAAGGGATGAAAGAATCCTAACTTTAAAACAGGAATATCTAAGCTTAATTCTTTTAGGGACTCAATCGTGTATAAGTATGATATTCCAGAGGTGATGATGCCGACTTTTGAATTTTGAAAGCGATGAGACTTTGTCTCATCTTCACCTTCGTTTTCACCCTGTGAAAACTCGGTTTTTGAATTTAATTTGGATCTTTGGTTTTGGATTTTATTAAGAAATGATTTTTCCGAAACCTCATTTTTTATTTTATCTATTTTAGCGAGAAGTTCTTTTTTCATTTCTAAGACCCGGGGAGGCATTGTTACGAATTGATTTTTATTTTCAATAAATATCCCCTCTTTTTTGATAGCGGATATTTTTTTTAGTTGAACAACTGCTCTTTGGTGAGCGACTCTGGTTGTTAGTCGGACCATAACCGGGATTTTATATTTTTGAGAAACTTGAAAAGCAACTCCGACAAAATCCTTACACTCTTGAGGGTCGGCCGGTTCTAAAATAGGCATATGGGCTAATTGAGCAAAGGCTCGGGAGTTTTCTTCTGATTGAGCCGAGCTGTAGCAGGAGGGATCGTCGGCAACAACAATAACAGTCGGTCCTTGGGTTCCCGTATAGCAAAATGGCAATAGACTATCAGAGGCGACATTAAGACCAAAGTTTTTCATCGCTACTAATGTTTTTAAATTGGAAAAACTGGCTCCGATTCCAGCTTCCAAAGCGACTTTTTCATTAACGCTGTATTCAAAATAAAAATCCCCTTTCTTTGATTTTAATATATTTGAAAAACTGTCGCCGATTTCTGAAGCCGGAGTGCCGGGGTAAGTTGAAACAAATTGGACGCCAGATTCCAAAGCTCCTCGAACAATTGCTTCATTCCCCAAGAGAATTGTTTTTCCTGTTTTTCTTAAAATGTTTTCCATAGTATTCTTATTGTAGTTTTAAAATTGAAATTTGGCAAATTTTGTGGTAAAAAAAAGAATAGAGCTAAGCCCTCGTAGTTCAACGGATAGAATGCTGGCTTGCGGAGCCTGTGATAGAGGTTCGAATCCTCTCGGGGGCACTTTACTTTGGAGAGATATTAAGTTAAGTTATTTATATACCGAGCTTTCGCCAAGCGAAAGCGAAGGTGGAAAAGAAGGCGAAGCCTTCATTGACTTTATGACAAAAGAAATCAAAAATTTTTTAAAACCATTTTTGAAAGAAAACCTGCCGGGGATAAAACCGGGAGATACGATTAAGGTTTATCAAAAAGTTAAGGAAACGCTCGTTAAGGGGAAAGGGAAAACAGCCAAGAAAAAAGAAGAGGCAAAAGAAAGAATTCAGGTTTTTGAAGGAGTTGTTTTGGCAAGGAAGCACGGAAAGGGACTGAATGCCACAATAACGGTCAGAAAAATGGTCGGAGATGTCGGGGTGGAAAGAATTTTCCCTTTACATTCGCCGAGTATTGAGAAGATAGAAGTTGTTTCTCATTCAAAGGTGAGGCGGGCAAAACTTTATTATTTAAGGGAAAGAACTGGCAAGAGTGCCCGCTTAAAAAAGATAGCGGTTAAGAAAGAAAAAGATAGCAATGCCCAGGTGGCGTAATTGGTAACCGCGGCGGCTTGAGGAGCCGTGCTCTTTATGGGCGTGCGGGTTCAAGTCCCGCCCTGGGCAC
>CAYLHU010000017.1:5632-10530 GCA_964383715.1 uncultured Candidatus Saccharibacteria bacterium | reverse complement strand
ATTGGCTTCGGTAATACCTCCGTAAGTCGTAGCCGTTAAGGCACCGGTGATACCCACTGTTCCCGTAATTGTTGTTGTCGCCAAAGTGGAAGTCCCGGAAATATAGGTGTTATGGGCAATGATGCCGCCGAAGTAAACTTCTGTGGGAATTTCTAATTGACCTAATTGCTCTAATTGACCTAATGAATGTCTAATGCCTGAATACTCAATGTCTAAATCGTTTTGGTTATTGGGATTTGATTGGTCATTGGGATTTGGGATTTGATTAGAATAATTAGAAATTAGAAATTCGTCATTTGCAAGCACGGCTTGCTCTTCTTCCTCGGACAACACTCTACCCGTGGTTTTATCCATTAGATGTCCTGCCACAAAATTATGCGTTCCTTCCACTTCAATATCGTAGACCTGTTCTGGGGGCAGAAGTTCAATACTCGCTATCGCGACAAACTCAATCCCGCCGAAGTAAACTTCGTCGGGAATTTTGAATTTTGAATCGCAACGAGAGCTTTGCTCTCGTTTTGACTCGCTCGCTTTGCTTGCTCGTTTTTGAATTAAATCCTTGTTTTCCTCATTCGAAACCGAGCTTTCGCAAGGTGAAAGCGAAGGTAAAGATGAGGGTAATCTCTCATCGCATATTCGAGTTTCGAAATTAGAGTTTTCCGCCATAGGCGGATTTGCGACTGCGATTTCATCACCAACTTTTAATTTATAGACCTCAACCCATTTTGCGTTCTGGAGGTTATTTTGAAGCGATGAAGACAAATTCTTCATCTTCACCTTCGTTTCCATAAATGGAAACTTAGTATATACTGAATTTGCCGTGGGGGCGGGTTGGTCCGAAACCTGGATTATCACCCAAGGTTTTTCGGGTTCAATTCCCGACGCCTCCACGGTCTTTTGTTTATCCACAGACGAAGACTTGACAAAGATTTTTGATTCGCTATACTGCCAGTAAGGTGATAATCCAGATATTTGGTCCAACTCAAAATCTCCAAAAGCCATCTTGTTTGAGGTGGTTTTTTGGTTCGTTGGACTTGACAAATCATTTCTGGTTTTGCTATTATTAGAATTGATGAAGCAACAATTCTCTTCTGAACAAATAAAGGTCATTTCCGGGATATTCGCTAATGTGGGACATATCTTTTTCGCTTCTGTGGTAATCCCATTTTTATTTCTCGCACCGGCTCCAGAAAGAATTTCTTTAGCGATAATTGGATTTTGTATTTCTTTATTCCTTTGGTCATTTAGTGTATCATTAGTTAAATAATTATTATGATAGGTTTGATATATTTTTATCTCATCGGCGCAATCCTGGTAGTCGGAGCTGCCATCATAGTTTATAAAATTCTGGTGGCTCGAGCCAGGGAAAAATAAAGAAGAATTATGAATACTACTATTCTCTTTTGGATCATAATTGGTCTTTTGATTATAGCAGCAGCTATTTTCGTCTACGCTATTCTGAAAAGCAGAGCTATTGAGCGTTCTCGACAAAGATAAATTTGATACAGCGATCTCATCTCCATTTTTGGTTAGATATGGGTGGTTTCCCGTAGTTCGGATTGTTCGACCGTCTTCGGTGGTAATTTTATAAATGGGCTTAACTCCCATATCTAATAGTCCTTTAATTTTGGCTGGTTCTAATTGGCCAGTTTTTTCATTGAGAGATAAAACATATTGACCCGATTGAATATCTTCAATCGGAATTAACCTAATTTCTAATTGACCTAATTGCTCTAATGAAATCCCAATGTTAGAACGTCCAATATCTAAACCGTTTTGGTCATTGGGATTTGGGGTTTTATTACGATAATTAGAAATTAGAAATTCGTCATTTTCTGCTACCACAGGTAGCAGGGTGTCTCCTGTAACGCACTGTCCTTCTACATGAAGTTTGTAATCCGGTGAAGTTGTCCCAATCCCCACATTCCCTGAAACAGTTAAATCCGAACTCAAAGTGGTAGTTGCCGAAGCCGCCAAGGTTGTAAAACTTCCGGTTGAACCACTAATCGGCGAGGTGGAGATAGTAACTCCGGCCATAGTCCCGCCAGTGATATCAAAATTACTTCCTTCTATTTCAATAGCTCCAGCAGTTAATTTCCCACTAAGAGTAGTTGTTGCCAATTTGGTGACAATTAGAGTATCAGTATCAAAAGTAAAGTCGGAATCATCGGATAGAAGCCCACTTGCCCCGATAATTGGTATCCGACTGGCGGTTAAATCACTAACGGTTAAAGTTGCCGCTGTTGTCGTCGCTAAAGTGGAAGTTCCGGAAACACCCAATGTTCCCACTATATCAAGTTTATAACTTGGACTGCTTGTCCCGATGCCGACATATCCGCTTGACTCCTCAATATATAATTGGCTGATGTTCACAGCTAAGTCGCCGGTGATAGCAGTAATCCCTTGAGTAATATTAAAACCGCCAGTGGACCCCGACATTACTTTTTGGGTATCAAGGTCATAGTAAATGTTGGCAGAATAGGAAAAACCAGACACTATAAATAGAGATAGTATTGCGATTAACAATATTGATTTAGTAAGCCAAGTTGTTGAACGAAAGGGTGTCATATTAATTTCTAATTTCTAATTATTCTAATTACTCTAATCAAACCCCAATTATTAAATGCCTAATGTCTAATTTTTCTTTTTCTTCGAATGAATAATCGCATTGAAAATAAGATTAAGTTCTTTTGCTTCAACCCAGAGTTTCCTTGCTTCTTCTCTTAAATCAGGACAATTCACAACTATCATTCGCAACCAATGTTTTGTTTCTCTGGCTTCTTTTTTGCAAATTCCTATTTTATGTTTAAAATCCTTACCAGACTCTGCGTCATCTGCCTCACAATAATTTGCTCCTACACTTGTTCCCGATCTTACTAATTGTGAAATAAGTGGTAGATTTATGATATTTCTTGGAATTTTCTTAGTGAATCTAATTATATCTTCCCCGAGTTTAGCAGTGCGTTCTTCAAGGTCATACTTATTTTTGGTCATTTTGTCATTAGACATTAGTTATTGATTAGGTTAATTAGGAATTAGGTCAATTAGGTCAATTCTACTCACGATTATGGCAGCTGGTCATAGGCAGCTAAGAATATTTGGAAAATGCGAACCGTGCTGGAAATATCAGGGGTCTTTATATCCACCCGCCAGTCCTTATGGCTGGAAATACTACTTGGGATTGTGGTGGTAGCAACATAAGCATTTCCTTTGTCTATATCATTTGAACCCGGAACCGGCAAAGTATAACTGTCTGTGGTGGTGCTGTCGTCAACATTATAAATTCTCAAATCAACAGCCGCGCTTGTGGAAGCGGAATAGCGAAAAACCAATTTATGAACTCTGGTCGTGCTGGATAATGCTGCTTGAAAAGGATAATTTTCCAATGTTCGGGAAAATGTTACATAGCTTGTGCTTGCTGTCTGGGCTGGCAAATCAAAACCGAAAATCGGAATCATTTCTCTTAAAACCAATTGTCCCGGTTCGGTCAAAACAGCGCCGTCCTTAACGCTGATTCTGCCAGAAGGAACTTGAAGGGTCCCGCTGCCCGTGTCAATCGTAACATTGCCTCCGTCAGAAGTGATGGAAATTTCCGAGCCGCCCATAACTAAATTGCCGTCCGAGTCAATAGTCACAACGCCGGTAGCGTCAATATTATATGTTCCAGTAATTATGCTGGAAGCGTCTCCGGTAACAGTTAATGTGTAATTATCGCCAACCGTAAAAACCAAATCGCCATTTGTGACTCCTGCGGCAATAAGAGTTATTCCTCCATCAGTTGTTTCAACAGTGATAGCGTTTCCAGCCACAGCTCCTGTGGACTTCATATTTATTCCTCCGGTGCCAGCGTCAATGTCTATTCCTCCGGCAACAGCAGAAGCGTAAAGAACAATGGCATTTGTTATGGCCTCGTCTGCTGTAATGCTTATTGAGGCAAGATCCGAGTGAAGAACTATGTCCCCTGCGCCGCCAGCCGCGCCGGTAGTCACAAGGTCAAACCCGCCAGAAGAATCAAGCTCAATCGCATCCGCTGTTGTGTCAGCAGAACTAATGTATATTTGTCCGGCCGCGTTGGAAGTGGAAATTGTGATTGCTCCGTCAACCGCTTCCGAAGAACTAAGGTTAAGTCCTCCGCTCGCTGAAATGTCAAGGTCTTCCGCGGAATTAGTCGTGATGTCAATCCCTCCGTTAGTTGACGAAATTACAATAGAGTCCGCCACATTTTCAGTGGAATTTATGTTTACACTTGAGCCGGTCGCGATAATATCAATATCCTCGCCAGCCGCAGCGCCGGAAGCAAGAATGTCTATCCCGCCAGCAGTGGCAAGAATCTGCAACGCGTCAGTGCTGGTTCCTGCTGAAGAAAGAATCAAACTTGAATTTGTAGCGCCTGCTAATTGGATAGTAAAATCCTCACCATCTGTTGCCGAGGTAAGAATCATATCTATGTCATCCACCGCAGAAATATCTAACCCACCCGAAGATGTTAAAACTATAGCGTCTGCCGCTGTTTCGGTAGCAGTAATATTTATTGATGTGTTTGACAAGAGGTCTAAATCCTCACCAGCCGCCGCGCCGGCAACAGTGATGTCAATTCCGCCAGCTGATGTGCCGAGTGTGAGCGCGTCCGCGCCAGTGCCTGATGAAGAAAGAATTAAGCTCGCATTGTAACCGCCAGTGACCGAAACTGTGAGGTCGTCCGCATCTCCGGCTGCCGCCTTTGTAATTAAGTCAGCACCTCCGATAAAGGAAATGTCACCTGTAGTGGAAATTTGAGCGTAATTAGTCGTTCCCCCGTCGCCCAAATAAGATGTCCCTACTACTTCTAAATTCTGGATAACTCTCTGGACCTGGTCAACGATTATTTTCCCAGCATCAATGTCGTAATACATATTGGC
>CAYLHU010000017.1:2916-5532 GCA_964383715.1 uncultured Candidatus Saccharibacteria bacterium | reverse complement strand
TTATTTTTTCGACTTTTGTTATGTAATCGCTGATAAACGCAGATATAGACACAGATATACGCTGATTATCTGCGTTCTTCCGCGTTTAGATCCGCGTTATTCCGCGATTATTGTATTTCGTCATAAGCGGAGAGAAAGATATCAAAAATCCTAATACTCTTTCCGCTAACCGGAAGTTTTAATTCTAACTGCCATTGCCCTGTCGGTATCGCAATAACCTCGGTGATATAAGATGTCCCCTCTTCCAATGTCCCGCTGTCACTTGTTCTTGGCAATGTAAAAGCGATTGTTGTTGTGGAATTATCAATATTATAAATACGCCACTGCGACTCATATCCTAAATCCAAATCGTCGGCATACTTGATGTTAAAGCGATAAATTCGGGTCGCTCCCGGCAAGACCTCGGGCTTATCCGTGAAAGGATTTTCTTTGACAATTTTAGAAATACGGACATAACTTGATGTTGCCGATGTTTGGGAAGGAATGCCAAATCTATAAATAGAAACCATATTTCTCATAACTTCTTCGTCAATTTTTCTAACTGTCGAGTCGTCCGAATCGCTAAGATAGGTTGAGGCCGTTGATGTCCCGACAACGGTTAATGTCCCAACTATTGACAAGTTCCCATTATTATCAACCGTAAAATAATTTGAACCAGTTCCAACGGTTAAAATATTTTCAAAAACAACTGGGGAAAGAAAGTTGGATGTGGCATTAACCGTCAATTTATTATTAGCGTCGTATCCAAGAACAGTTGAGCCGCCAACTCCTAAATTACTAACCCCTGCTTGCCCTGAAACAACTAAGGAAGAAAAATTTGCCGCTCCTCCAACCTGAAGTCCCGTTGAACCAATATAAACCGGAGAACTTACATATTGTATTTGAGGCGACTGGGGTTGAAATTTCTGACTTAAATTTTGAAGGTTCTTAATATCTGCTCCCCATTTTTGAATATCCAAGATATTCGCTTTCAAGCTTAATAGTTCTTTGTCGTCAATTTTAGTAATTATTGTCTCGCGGGTAATTTGCTTTTCGGGAAAAATCTGAACAATCTTAGAAACTTCTCTTGTTATCTCTTTTATTGTTAGCCCCTCCTTTTTTAATTTTTCAATCTCGTTTCTAATCTGAACAATTTCTCCCTTTTCAATTTCCGGTCTTTTTTCTAAAACCATTTCAATTAATTCTTGTTCGTTAATTTCTTTTGACCAAGGATAAACTAAAAATTTATAACTGCTGTTGAAAAACTCCCCTATTCTTTTTCCCAAACTTTTTGTCTCTTGGACAATACTTTGAGAACCATCTTCAAACGCTTCGCTCACAACTTGGGTTGAATAAGAAATAAAACGGATTGTTTTTCGAAATCTCCCAGTGATTTTTTCGGTTGTTTTACCCACCGCTTCTTTAAACCCACCAGCCATTTTTTCTGGCTGTTTAGATATTTTTTGAATAATATTTTTGAAACCCAACTTTGTTTCTTTAAAAATTTCCTCGGTGCGAAAATTTATTTCTGAAATAATAGAACTTAAAAGATTAATATCGTGATTGACATATCCCTTTAATTTTTCAGAGCTATTTTTTAGTCCTTCTAAAAATAATTTTCTCAACGATAAAAGCCGATTTCGGACATTTGGGGTTTTACCAACTTTTTCTTTTTTAGATTGAGAAAGTATTCTTTCACTAATTTTTTGAAAACTTAATCTTGTTTCCTGAAAAATATTTTTTACCCCCATTGAAAAATAATTAATACTTCCTCTTACCTCTGTCCCTTTCTCTGACAACTCGTTCACTAGAAGGCGAGCTCCTGTAGATGATTGAGAATAAAAATCGTGAACGAAATCATCAACGGAGCTAACTACGGAAAGAATGTCCCCCTTTAATTTTGTTTTTGTTTTTATATCTGTTAACTCACTTAATAACAGGCGAGCTCCTGTAGATGATTGAGAATAAAAATCGTGAACGAAATCATCAACGGAGCTAACTACGGAAAGAATGTCCCCCTTTAATTTTGTTTTTGTTTTTATATCTGTTAACTCACTTAATAACAGGCGAGCTCCTGTAGATGATTGAGAATAAAAATCATAGACAAAATTATCTACCGGTTCAATAATATTCTTTTCAAAGAAAGGATAACCAAAAACAATTCCTGTCCCAATTGAAATAATTATTAAAGCCGAAGCACAAATTACAGAGATGGGCTTTAGCATTCTAACTAATTGAGATGACATAGGGATAACCGATAGTCCATTTTTCTGGTTTAGACCATTGTGTAAATTATTCTCATATTTCTCAACATTTCTCACATATTGCTTTAACGCATCCCTAGTTGTCACCCAATTTCGGCCTATTTTTCTTGCTTCCAATTTCCCCTGCCGAGCTCTTAAACTCAAATAATCCTGCGAGTAATTACAAAAATTGGTCGCCTCCTGAAGCGATATATATCTTTTACCTTTTGCTTTTCTTGTCATCATAATTTTCCTCTAATTACATTATCTTTTCTTTCAAAAATCCTGTCAAGGTCTATCCTGTGGATAAGTATCGGTTATCGAATAATGCCAATTCCCCTAATAAAAAAACACAGGGCTGCCCTGTGTTTTTTTACTGGCTATTTACCACTTA
>CAYLHU010000017.1:0-2816 GCA_964383715.1 uncultured Candidatus Saccharibacteria bacterium | reverse complement strand
GTTGCGGGGCTTGGACTCGAACCAAGATAAGATGCTCCAGAGGCATCTATCCTACCGTTAGATGACCCCGCATAAACAAAATTGCTTCGCAATTTTGTTATTGATTATTAATGGCGACGAGAACTTTGTTCTCGTCTTCGCAAGATTGCTCCGCAATCTCGCTTATAATTTTAACTACCTTATTTATTTCTATTGGCAACTCGTCTAACTTCAACTTTAATTTTTTATATGTCTCTTCATTTATGAGATCTCTCTTCTTCGCCTTTTCAACCCAAAATTTAGTTTCATAAAGCGAACCGCGAGCATAGTAGAGAAAAACAATATAATCGCCAAAAAAATATCTACCATAACCCTCGGTGATATTTGCAGGAATAGAATCAGCCGACCTCACCACCTGGTCACCGATTGTTTTTTTAGCAAACCAATCCCATTTAGCAACAATATCCCAGATCTCATCGGCTAACTCATTGGCTAATTTATAAACAGACAATTCTTCAACGGATTTTGTTTGTTTATTCTTTTTCTCTTCTTCTTCTTTTTCCTCTCTAAAATAATTTTCTCTAGCGCGCCTCCCCCAATCAATTGTGCCGTCGGTCCTCCGATATTTTTCTACATTGTCTTCACTAGTAGTATCCATAATAATTGATAATTAATAAATGATAGCGATGAAGCTAAAGCTTCATCTTCACTCGGTCATTTCACTTCCTCGTCGATGAACACTTCGTGTTCATCTTTACAAACCTGCAAAGCAGGTTTGTGATTGATAAATGATTATTGATTATTGATTATTGATAATTGATAATTGATAACTTATCACTTGCCCACTCTCGCACTTTTACACTTCCCCTTCGTTATACTTTTAGGTATTTTCGGACAGCAATAGATGACGAGAAAACACCTAGTATAATAATGAAAATAATCTGCCAAAAAAGCAGAGAGAAAAAACTTTCTTTGAAATAATTTAGTAAATTAAAATTCAAGAGCCAGGACTGAAGAATTTTCCCCCAAACAATAAAGGATAGAAAGAAGATAAAATCGACTATTAAAATTGAAACAAGCCCATAAAAAAATCCTTGAATCAGAAAAGGGGTCCTGATAAACCGATTGGAAGCACCAACCAATCGCATAGTTGATATCTCATTTTTAAAAGAAAGGGTTGTGAGCTTTATGGTATTAAAGTTTATTAGAAAAACTAAGATTATTAAAAATAAACCGATAATAAGCCCCGCTTTTTCAATGCCAGAAATTAAATTAAAAAGCTTATTGATTACTTTTTCGTTTTCGTAATAAGAGACCTCTTGAACCAAGTCCTTGAAGGGCCCTTGGGTCAAAAACTCCGAAATCTTAGCGTAAAAAACCGGACTCCCGGATTCAATATTGAGAGATGCCAAGAAAGGATTTTCTCCCACTTCTTCCAACGCCTCCAAATAGAGAGGGTCATCTTTGTGCCTTTGAATAAAAATCTCTCTCGCTTCTTCTTTAGAAATATATTGAGTGCCCTCTATGTCCCCAGAAAACCTATAAAGTTCTTGCTCTACCCGTAAAATTTCCTCTTGTCCGACATCCTTCTTGAAATAAACCGAAATATCAACTTTCTTTTTGGCTTCATTTATAAGAAGCCCACTCAAATCTCGAAAAAGAAAAAGAGAGGTCAGAATAAAAACAGCAACAACCATAATAAAAACCACCTGCAACCCTAACCCCTTGTTGCGAGAAATAATTTGCCAGCCAAACTTAATAGTACGTTTTAGAGATGTGAACATAGATCTACAAATTTCTAATTACCCTAATTGACCTAATTTCTAATTAATTCCCAAAGTGGAAATTGGAAATTTTTTACAAAATGAACTTTCCTTTTTCTACATCACGGATTATTTTTCCATTTTCTAATGTTATCACTCTATGATTTAATCTGTCAATAATCTCTTTATCGTGAGTAGCTAAGATAACTGTTGTCCCTAAAGAGTGAATTTTCTCCAAAAGTCCGATTATTTCAAAGGCGTTATAAAGGTCTAAGTTACCTGTCGGTTCGTCAGCAACAATAACTTCAGGTCTATGGCAAAGAGACCTGGCAATAACCAATCTTTGCCTTTCTCCACCAGAAAGTTCCTCGGGAAAGTTATTTTGTCTCTCAGTTAGATTAACCATATTCAAAATTTGAGGAATATTATGAGAAATATCCCTATCCGATACACCAATCACTTGCATTACATAAGCGATATTTTCCCAAACATTTTTCTGATAAAGAAGCTTATAGTCCTGATGGGCAACTCCGATCTTTCGACGAAGAAGTTGAATATTTTTTGAATTCATTTCTCCAATTAACCGTTCTTTGAAAAAAATTCCCCCATTTGTTGGAGTTTCCTCCCTAATTAAAAGCTTAATGAGGGTGGTTTTCCCAGCTCCCGATTTCCCTACAATGGAAACAAACTCTCCTTTTTTTATCTCAAAGGATGTATCGGATAGGGCTTTTATCGGTTTTTTATCGCAATAATAGATTTTGGTAATATTATCAAAACGAATCATAAGCCGAGCTTTCGCAAAGCGAAAGCGAAGGTAAAGATGAGACGAAGTCTCATCGCCAACGAAGCCCGAAGGGCTGAGCCAAGATGAGAGCTTCGCTCTCATCGCCAACGAAGCCCGAAGGGCTGAGCCAAGATGAGAGCTTCGCTCTCATCGCCATAATTTATAACTTATAACTTACTTACCCACTTGCTAACTTTTTCACTTGTCCACTTGTTCACTTGTTCACTTGTTCACTTGTTCACTTACCCACTTACTTTTCTTATTTCGGCATCAATAAACTCGTCTATCCC
>CAYLHU010000016.1:0-11667 GCA_964383715.1 uncultured Candidatus Saccharibacteria bacterium | reverse complement strand
TTTCGCATGGATAGAGAATTAAAATTAATTGATAACAAAAAATATCTCTCGCTTGAAGAAAAAGCACAGGAAATCGGTCGGATGCTGAGCGGTTGGTTGAGGTCTCTACAATAAAAGCGCTCCGCTAACGGCGGGGCGCTTTTCAATTTTAGAGACTACCGCAGGACGCAGACCCCCAGTGATTATTCGGGTTGTCGAGGTTGTTCCAGTTGAGCTTCGGCTGATCGCCGTCATTCAGATAGACATTCGGCACCTTGTCCGACCTGTCATAACGGGAGCCAGTTTGTTGTCGGTTTCCATCCATAGCCACTGAAGATTGAATTTTACTTCCAGTTGTAAACGGGATTATATATTCTTTCTTCTGTATTTTATTCGACGGCAGATTGCGTTGTGGTGCCCTGATCACCCGCCATAGAAGCCGACAAGTAGTATCTAAAATCTCACCGCACACTTATAATAACCATGATCATTACAAATCCGGCAGGTTTATAGAGATTTAGAATTTCGGCGACCCCGATCCGTAAATCGAGATGCAGTAGCCTACTTTCATTTTAAGTTTGACAATTAATCTATTGATTGGCAACCCCACTCCAATTAATTTCTTCTCTTTTAGGTATCTCATTATTGTATATTAGATAGTGTTGATTACTGGAATTAATATTATCCAGCGTGAATAGTTCTGCATCCACGCTATTATTATTAGCAGTGTCCGAATAGCAACAACAACAATGTGCCGTATCTATCTTTATGGGACGATGTCGGACGTTGTCTGTCTCTCTGTGGGGTTGAGTGCGACTAGTATAAGGATAATCGTTTCGTATTCGTGCGAAAATAAATTTGGATTCTTTTTGAACAAAAATCCTTTGCGGAAAACTTTTCGCAGAGGATTTTATTTTTGGTCAGAATATGATAATATACCTTTATGTTTCAGAAAATAAAACTTCCAAACGGATTAAAAATTGTTTCCGTTCCTGACAAAAGAGCTCGGACAGCGACCGCTTTGGTTTTAGTTGGAGCCGGTTCAAAATATGAAACGAAAGAAAATAACGGCATTTCCCATTTTTTGGAACATATGTTTTTCAAGGGAACAAAAAAAAGACCCAATGCCTTAAAAGTTGCCGAGACATTAGACGGGATTGGTGGTAATTTTAACGCTTTTACTTCCAAAGAATATACCGGTTATTGGGCGAAGGTGAGCCGAGAACATTTAGATATGGCCTTGGATTGGGTGAGCGATATTTTTCTCAATTCCAAGATTGAAAGCAAGGAAATAGAAAAAGAAAGAGGGGTGATAATTGAAGAATTAAATATGTATTTAGATATGCCTATCCAATATGTCGGCGAACTTTGGGAAGAACTTCTTTACGGCGACCAACCGGCCGGTTGGGACACCATTGGGTTGAAAAAAAACATTCAAACAATTCGAAGAAACGACTTTTTGGATTATTTGAAGGAGCACTATTCGGCTCAAAACACAATTATTTGTATTGCTGGTAATTTTGAGCCCTCCCAGACAATTGCCAAAATAAAAAGATATTTTAAGGGAATAAATAACGGAAAAATAAAATCAAAAGAAAAGGTTTTGGAAAAACAAAAAGAGTCGAAAATTCTTCTTCATTACAAAAAAACCGACCAGACCCATCTTTGCTTGGGGGTAAGGGGTTATAATTTTTTTGAGCCCCAAAAATACGCTCAACAGATTTTAGCCATTATTTTAGGAGGGAATATGAGTTCTCGTTTATTTTCCTCAATAAGAGAAAAAAGAGGGCTGGCTTATTATGTCCATACTTCTTCCGAGTCATATACAGACAGTGGTTATTTGGTAACTCAAGCCGGCATTCCTCATAAGGCGGCGGAGAAAGTGGCCGAATTGATAGTTAAAGAATATAGGTCTCTTAGTCAAAAAAAGATTTCGGCTGGGGAATTACAAAAAGCTAAGGATTATCTGAAAGGTAGTTCGGTTATCGGGTTGGAGTCCTCGGACGCTAAGGCCTCTTTTTATGGATTGCAGGAATTATTAGGCGGAAAAATTTTAACTCTTAAAGAAAAATTTAAAATAATAGATAAAATCAGCCGGGAGGATATTCAAAAAACAGCTCAAAATATTTTTCGGTCGGAAAAATTAAACTTGGCTCTTATCGGACCCCAAAAAAATAAATTGGGTTTTCAAAAAATATTAAAAATATGAACTCTGACAATAACAATTCTACTTTTGGCTGGGGAGCGATTTCAAAGATATTAGTCGCCCTTGTTTCCCTTTACTTTCTCTATCTTGCCAAAGATATTATTATTTGGTTTATTTTCGCTTTGATTATCAGCATCCTCTTTAACTTTGCCATAGACGCCTTGGAAAGAAAAAAAATTCCTCGTGTTCTAACGACAGTTGTTTTGTATTTAGGTATATTTATTTTTTTGAGTTTTCTTATTTATAAAATAGCCCCTCTCCTTTTGTCGGAATCCAAAGAATTTATCCGAAATATTCCCCAATATCTTGAAAAGATTTCTCCTTTTTTTGAAAAACTAAAAATAGAGGCCTTCAAAAGTCCGGAAAACTTAATCAATGTCTTAGAAAATAATCTTGGGAAAGCGGGTAATAATATCTTTGACGCCTTGTTCTCTATTTTTGGCGGAGCTGCTTCTACCGCTTTCATAATATTTTTGGCCTTCTTTATTTCTTTGGAAAAAAATTTTGGAGAGAGGATATTAACTCTCTTTGCTCCCTCGAAATACGAAAATTACTTACTTGGGCTTTGGAGAAGGTCTAAACAAAAAGTGAGCGGGTGGTTTCTTTCTCGCCTTATTGGTGCCTTTTTTGTCGGGGCCTTAAGTTATGTTGTTTTAAGGGTTTTGAACATTAAATACGCCCTAATATTGAGTTTAATAGCCGGCGTTTTTGATTTTATTCCCTATGTCGGACCAATTATTGCCGGAGGGGCGATATCTTTATTGGCAATGGCTAACTCTTTCAATCAGGCCTTGTTTGTTTTGGTTGGTTTTATTATCATCCAACAATTGGAAAATAATCTTCTGATGCCCATTTTGGCCAAGAAGCTCACTGAGTTGTCGCCAGTTTTGGTCTTAATGGCTATTGTTATCGGAGGAAAACTTTGGGGTGTTTTAGGGGCTTTTTTGGCTATTCCCTTAGCCGGAGTTATTTTTGAAATCATAAGGGATTATCTTGCTCGAAGAAAAAACGAATCCGATTCTTTATAGCTATATGACAAATGGCAAAAACTTTTACATTACGACTACTCTTCCTTATGTCAATGCCGATCCCCATATAGGGTTTGCTTTGGAAATTATCCAAGCTGATGTTATTGCTCGATACCATCGCCAAAAAGGGGACAGTGTTTTTTTTAATACCGGAGTAGATGAACACGGCCTTAAAATTTATCGCAAAGCCCAAGAAGAAGGACTGGAGACCAAAGAATATTGCGATATTTATGCCCGAAGATTTGATGACTTAAAAAAGGTCCTTAATTTAAGTTATAACAGTTTTATTCGAACAACCGATAAAGAGCATATTAAAATAGCTCAAGAGTTTTGGCTTCGTTGCCAAAAAAATGGAGATATTTATAAGAAGAATTACAAAATTAAGTATTGTGTCGGTTGTGAATTGGAAAAAACAAATTCAGAATTAGTCAAAGGAAAGTGTCCTTTTCATCCTGACCAAGAATTGGAAACTATAGAGGAAGAAAATTATTTTTTCCGTTATTCTAAATATGAGAAAAAACTTTTGGCTCTTTATAAAAAAAATCCTCAATTTGTTTTACCGGCAGGGAGATTAAAGGAAATAAAGGAGTTTACTAAAAAGGGGCTGAAGGACTTTAGCATCTCTCGTCTCAAAGAAAAAATGCCTTGGGGAGTTCCTGTTCCCGGAGACAATAGTCAAATTATGTATGTTTGGTTTGACGCCTTGGTAAACTATATTTCTTGTTTGGGTTGGCCTAATAATTTAGAAAAGTTTAGTGATTTTTGGCCCGGTTTTCAAATAGCCGGTAAAGATAATCTCCGTCAACAGTCCTCAATGTGGCAGGCGATGCTGATGTCAGCAGGGCTCCCAACATCTAAACAGATTTTAATTCATGGATTTGTTTCCGCCGATGGTCAAAAGATGTCAAAGAGTTTGGGTAATGTTGTTGACCCGTTTGATTTGGTTAAGGAATATGGTTCGGAAAACTCACCACAAGCCGGGACAGATGCTGTCCGCTATTTTCTCTTGAGAGAGTTTTCACCTTTTGAAGACGGCGACTATACGAGTCAGAAATTTGAAGAAAGATATAATTTTGACCTTGCCAATGGGCTGGGAAACTTAGTGGCAAGGGTTTTAACAATGGCAGAGAAAGTAAATCCAAAATCCAAAATTCAAATGTCAAATCAAATCCAAAATCCAAAATTCAAAACGGAGATAGATAAAACTAGGGAGAGATATAAAAAATTTTTAGATGATTTTAAATTCAATGAGTCCCTTATGATAATTTGGGAATTGATTAGTTTTTGCGATAAGTATATTGAAAAAGAACGCCCCTGGGAAAATACGGAGAATAAATTATCAATTATTAATAATTTATTGATTGCTTTAACAAGTATTACTCAAATACTTCAGCCGTTCTTACCGGGGACATCGGAAAAAATTATTGAACAAATAAAATCGGGCAAAAAGGAAACCCTTTTCCCAAGAATAGAAACAATTAAAAATTGATAAGTTTTTCTGTTTTTGCTACAATAGTTTTATTAAAGGTTGTATTAATTAATAAATTAAAAAACATATGAGAAAAATATTAATTTTTTTAGCGCTTTTAGCTTTAGGTATAGTCATAGTAGTTTTAATTGTGTTTATAGCTTTTAAAACTTATCCGGGGTCTTCGTTAGAAGAATGTGATAAAGTAGCGCTTGAGAAATTTACTGGGGAGGAAGCTGAAAGTTTTAAATATAACTGTTATATTGACGTAGCTGAAGAGAAAAAAGATATTTCTATTTGTGAAAAAATCCCAGATGATAACTGGCAATTAGAGTATAAGAAAATTCAATGTTATGCCGGAGTAGCTTCATCTTTAGAGGATTTGTCTGTTTGTGACTCTTTAGAAGGGAATATAGAAGAATTTGTAAAAAAGGATATGTGTTTAAAAGAGGTGGCCGATAGGTGCTGTTTAGAAAGACGTATTATCTCTGATCGTGAACTTCGGCCAATATGTAAAGATATACAAGAAAGAGGCATTAAGGGGTATTGCGACGAAGAATAAATCTTGATTCAATTTTATGAAGATTCAAACTTTCTCAAAAATTTGGTATGCCTCTGAGAAAAAGATTAAAAATGTTTGGAAACTTATTGTTTTTGATGATAGGGGTTTTTTGAATATTTACGATGATAGAATTGAATTCAATGGTAAAAAAAGTAATATTCAGATAAAAAACATTAAGAATATCTTAATAAAAAGGCAAAAAGTTAATTGGGGTATATATTTTATTATTGATGTTTTGTTTGTTTTTTATGTGTGTTTATTTTTCCCAAAAATAATACTTGGAGGGTTGCTTATTTTACTAATTGGAAATATTTTTGGGTTATCGGTTGCTTTAGCTACTAAGTGGATTTTGATAGAATACTTGGATCAAAATAATAATTTGAAAAAAGTATATTTTGCTGATGGTTCAATGTTTGGTTGGTCTGGTGTTTTTGGCGGAACTAAAAAAATCTATAAAATATTAAAATTACAGAAATATATTTTATCCTAAAGTACAATAATCAAAGTTAAAAACTTGTAGCTGGTATGTTAATTGATGTTCGCACTAATAATTTGACATTAGGTTATTAGTTTGTTAATGTTTAAATAGATATTCTTATGATAATTTTTACTCAACATGCTAAAGATAGAATGGAAGAAAGGGGGATTTTGAGAGAAGAGATAAGAAAAGTTATAGAAAATCCTGATTACATTTTTAGAGAATCTGATGGTAGAGTGATAGTTCGAAAAAAGAGCGGAGTAAAAGAAATAGAAATAGTGTACATTATTGAAAACAGTAAAAAGATAATATTAACTTGTTATTTTCTTTAAGAAAAATTCAAAATATATGAGAATAAAATATGACAAAATGGCGGATGCAATGTACATTTACATTCGTAAGGGCAAAGCAACAAAAACTATTAAAGTGAATAGTCGTCTTTTGGTTGATGTGGATAGAAAAAAAAATTTGCTTGGTATTGAAATACTTGGAGTTTCTCAACAAATTCCTAAAAAAGAGATAGGCAGAATATCTACCGAAATGCCAGTTTATTCTTAATTAAAATATAAACGAATAAAATAAAGGACCCTGATGCAATTTTATGTAATGTCAGGGTTTTTTGATTGAATTTTTTTCTATATTTGTTAAATTAGAGTTATGTTGGTTGATACTCATAGTCATTTAAATTTTAAAGAGTTTGACGGGGACAGGGAGGAAATTATAAAAAACTGTTTGGAAAAAAATATTTGGGTTTTCAATGTCGGGACAAATTATGAAAGCTCCCGAAAAGCGGTTGAGATTGCTGAGAATTATCCCCAAGGGGTCTACGCCGTTATCGGTTTGCATCCCTTAGATGTTTCCGAAGAAGTCGGAAAAGGTATCTTTGATAAAAAGAAATATTGCCAGTTGGCAAAATCAAAAAAGGTTATTGCCATTGGCGAAATTGGGTTGGATTATCCTTGCCAAAATGAAGTTATTGAAGAAAAACAAAAAGAGATTTTCAAAGAACAATTAGAATTAGCCCAAGAATTAAATTTACCAATTATAATCCACTGTCGAAGGGCCCATAATGAATTATTAAAAATTCTTGAGTTGTATGTTACCCATTATACTTTACACGGCGTAATTCATTGTTTTAGTGGTCATTGGTCTCAAGCCGAAAGGTATCTCAAAATTGGTTTTTATTTGGGGTTCAATGGAATTATTTATAAATTGAATTTGGATAAAATTATTGAAAAGACCCCTTTGGATAGAATCCTAATTGAAACCGATTGCCCTTTTTTAACTCCGCCTTTATCTTCCGAATCTCCTACAAAAACGAAAGCGGATATAATACTTCCTCGCAACGAATCTCAAAATGTTGAATATATTGCTCGGACGATTGCCCGGATTAAAGGAGTTTCTTTTCAAGAGGTTTCGGAAATTACCACCGCCAATGCCCAAAAATTATTTTTGAAAACGATAAACGATAAACAATAAATAATAAATTATAAATAATAAATTATAAATAATAAATTATAAATAATAAATAATAAATAATAAATTATAAATAATAAATTATAAGTTATAAATTATAGATAATATTTTCATGGAGAAATATAATTTTAAGAAAATTGAAAGAAAATGGCAAAAGGTTTGGGAAAAAGAAAAAATATCCCGAGCCCGGGATTTTTCCCAAAAGCCCAAAAAATATATTTTGGTTGAGTTTCCCTATCCTTCCGGCTTCGGTCTTCATGTTGGCCATTGTCGGCCCTATATCGCCTTAGATGTTTTAAGCCGAAAAAAAAGAATGGAGGGCTATAATGTTTTATTCCCAATGGGTTGGGACGCTTTCGGTTTACCAACTGAAAATTTTGCCATTAAAACGGGGGGTCATCCTGCTCTTATTACCCGAAGAAACACAAATGTTTTCAAAGAACAGCAAAAAAAAATAGGTCTTTCGTTCGACTGGTCAAGGGAAGTCAATACTACCGACTCCAATTATTACAAATGGACGCAATGGATATTTATCCAGCTTTTCAAAAAAGGGTTGGCTTACAAATCAAAAATGTCAATAAATTGGTGCCCTTCCTGTAAAATTGGCTTGGCTAACGAGGAAGTGGTTGATAGCAAGTGTGAAAGATGCGGGGGGGAAATTGTCAGAGAAGAAAGAGAACAATGGATGTTAAGAATTACTTGTTATGCCGAAAGGTTGATTGAAGGGTTGGATAGAGTTGATTACCCGGAAAGAGTTAAGGTTTTAGAAAAGGACTGGATAGGGAAAAGCTACGGAACGGAAGTTAATTTTGAGGTTAATTTTCGAGATGATTCGGGAACTTATCAAGACAAGAATTCAAAAGAGGAAGGGGATTTGAGTCAAAAAGAACAAGAAGAGAACCTAAAATTTATTAAGGTCTTCACGACAAGAGTGGATACTATTTTTGGGGCGATCTATTTGGTTTTGTCTCCCGAACACCCATTTCTTCGCCTTGCCCTCGCTGCGATTCAAAATTCAAAATTAGTGGAAGAGTATATTGAAAAAGCGAAAAAGAAACTGGAAAGAGAAAGAATATCCGATGTTCGGGAAAAGACGGGAGTTGAATTATTGGGAGTCAAGGCCATAAACCCAGCCAATAAAAAAGAAATTCCAATTTTTGTAGCCGATTATGTCCTACCTAATTATGGGACGGGGGCTATTATGGCTGTTCCGGCTCACGATAAAAGGGACTTTGATTTTGCCAAAAGTTATAATCTTCCTATTAAAAGGGTTATTTCTCCAACGGCTAAAACAAATGAAGAAGCAATGTCGGGAGAAATGAAAGAACCCTACGAGGGCGAAGGGGTCTTAGTTAATTCAGGGGAGTTTGACGGATTGGACTATAAAACAGCCCAAGAAAAGATTTTAGAAAAATTAGAAAGACAAGAATTAGCTCGGAAAAATATTTATTATAAATTAAGGGACTGGGTTTTTTCCCGTCAGAGATATTGGGGGGAGCCGATTCCGATGATAAATTGTCCGAAGTGCGGTTGGCAAACAGTTCCGGAAAAGGACTTACCCGTTAAGTTGCCTAAAGTGAACGATTATAAACCGACAAAAAATGGAGAGTCCCCTTTGGCTAAAAATGAAAAGTGGGTTAAAACTAAATGTCCTCAATGTAAAGGTTGGGCTCGGCGGGAAATTGATGTTATGCCGAATTGGGCTGGTTCCAATTGGTATTTTCTTCGTTATTGTGACCCCAAAAATAAAAATGAGTTGGCCTCTCCCGAGATTTTAAAATATTGGCTTCCGGTTGATTGGTATAATGGAGGGATGGAACATACCACCCTTCACCTTTTGTATTCCCGTTTTATTTATAAGTTTTTATGGGATATTGGAGTTATTCCTGAATCTGTCGGGGACGAGCCCTATAAAAAAAGGACTTCTCACGGCGTGATTTTAGCCGAAGGGGGCGTTAAGATGTCTAAATCAAAAGGCAATGTGGTGACTCCCGATGAAATAATAAAAAATTTCGGGGCTGATGTTTTAAGAACCTATGAAATGTTTATGGGACCCTTTTCTCAAAGTATCGCTTGGGATAGCAAGGGCTTAAATGGAGTTAAAAGATTTTTGGATAAGGTTTGGGATTTGAAAAATAAGGTTGTTGTAAAATCGGACTCTGACAATGAGGGAATAGAAAAATTACTTCACCAGACAATCAAGAAGGTAGGCGAAGACATTGAGGGACTTAAATTCAATACAGCGGTTTCTTCTTTAATGATTTTAGCCAACGAGATGGAGAGAAAAAAAGATATTCTCTTAGACCATTATCTGTTGTTTTTAACTATTTTAAGCCCTTTTGCCCCCCATATTTCCGAAGAGATTTATCAGGAAGTTGGCAAGAAGTTTAAAAAGACAAAAATCAGTTCAATTTTTCAGGAAGCGTGGCCGGAATATAAAGAAAAAATAACCAAAGAAAAGAAAGCAATATTAGTGGTTCAGATTAATGGGAAGGTAAGAGACAAAATGGAAATTGAAAGAGGGCTGTCGGAGGGGGAAATAAGGAAAATTGTTTTAGGCGAGTCAAAAGCGAAAAAATGGCTTGAAGGCGGAGAAATTAAGAAAATAATTTTTATTGAGGACAAATTAATTAATTTTGTAATTTAAATTATGCTTTTCGGTTACTCTCCAAATTTTATCCTTTAGTATTCTTCATAAAAATAAATAAATTATGAATTTTTCTTTTTGTTTAACAAACGAATATCTTTTTAGGGGATTAAATGACTTGGCGGGGAAGTATTATTGGCTTGATAAAATAGTCGTTTTTTTTGCCCACTATCTTCCTTACATTTTGGTGGCTTTTTTAATTTTACTTTTATTGAAGAATTTTAAAAAAAACAAGAAAATTATTCTTGGCTCGTTTTTGACCGCCGGTTTGGGATGGCTTATTGTTTTGCTTATCCGTTTATTTTATTATCACCCCCGCCCTTTTGTTGAAAATCAAGTTAATCTTATTTCATCTCACTCGCTTACTTCTTCTTTCCCTTCGGCTCACGCCGTTTTCCTTTTTTCCATATCCTCTTTCATCTATTTTTATAGCCGAGAAAAATGTTCGGGTACCCGAGCGTTAGCAAGGGGCGAAGATGAGACTTTAATCTCATCGCCTACGACCCGACATTTTTGGAGGAGAGTTAGTGTTTGGTTTTTAATTTTTAGTTTTTTAATCGTTGTTTCTCGGGTCTTTGCCGGAGTCCATTGGCCGTTGGATATTTTAGTCGGCGCTATCTTGGGAATTTTCATTGCCTTTCTTGCCAATAGATTATTTATTCATCTGTAAGGTAATAACTTCTCTGCGGTTGTGATAAAAAATTATAAAAAAATCTCGACATTTAATATTTAGCCGAGATTTCTTATTGCTATAATTTTAGGACACTATCTTGCATACTTCCTTTTTGAAAGACAGCCAGGGCATTAGGGAAAGGACGATGTTTTCTCTCCACCATTCAGCAGCCGCGGGGCTCTTTTCGGCAAGAATTGTCATTGCTGTTTTTGTGTTTACAGTGTAGCCATCTGTGTTTTTCGGTTTAAATTTTTTCAAACTTGCTCTTTTTTGAATTGTGCCTTCTGTTGTTATTGTTTTAATCAATTCTTTTGCCTTGAAAAAATTAACTCCCGCTTGAATCAAGTTTTTCGAAACCGGGACACCCTTAATAGGAAGCTCTAATCCTACCCATTCTCGCCGTACCCATCTTGGGGCTTGTCCTGGCGGAACAGATACAATTCGTATTTTCTGTGTTTTTGTCATAATTATCTCCCTACTCCTTATTCATTTTTTAAATTTTTTTTATTCTATTTATAATATATGCTTGTATTTTGAACTTGTCAATATTTTGTACCTGAATTCTATTCCAAAGCGCAACATTTTCCTTTTTTTCTTTTTGTTTTTCTTGCGCTTCCTTTTATTTCTTTATATTTTTTTATATCTTTTTTATATTTTCTTTGTATCTTTTTCTAATCTCTATACTTTTTAAAAAATCTGTTTTATCTGTTCTGGCAAAAAATGGTGCCGGTCGGCACTATTTGTTGTCAATCGTCTCTTTTGCCTTGTTCTGTCTGCTTATTTATTTTGTATCGTTTTAGGACGACCCCGATTTTGTCTAACGCTTTGCGTTAGTGACAAAATCGAGGGTCCTCGATACAATTACAAAATTGACAATTTTGGTTGTATCGGGATCGTCCTAAAACGATACAAATTTTTCTATTTATTTTCGGTGGGAAAGATTTTTCTTTTTGCTCTTAGCGGAGGAGCGAATGGTGCCGCGGGTGGGACTCGAACCCACACGGGATTTCTCCCAGACGATTTTGAGTCGTCCCCGTAAACCAATTCCAGCACCGCGGCTTAATCCCAATCTATCACCAATAAACTTAAAACTCAACGCAATTAGTAATATAAAATCTTACCGAAAGAGCATTGGTTCTGCAATTTAAAA
>CAYLHU010000015.1:7980-13702 GCA_964383715.1 uncultured Candidatus Saccharibacteria bacterium | reverse complement strand
TCTTGACTCACTTGCTTCGCAAGTTCACGGCGATGAGAGCTACGCTCTCATCTTGGCTTAAAATTTCAAAGAAATTTTAAGCGACAGACGGGAATCGAACCCGCGTATCTTGCTTGGGAAGCAAACGCACTACCATTGTGCTACTGTCGCTTTTTAAGTCCTATCTTTTCCAAAAAAATTTGCCAAAAACTTTTGTCCTTAACAGGAGGCGAAGATGTCTCTTCCTCTAATTCTTCCGAAACAGGAAAGGCGACTACTGTCTCCCCTTCCTTTTTGAGATTAAGGTCTTCTCGAGCCACTTTTTCTAAATAGGCCTCTCCGCTTGCTTCCGATATTTTCCCTAAAAACTCCCTCTTATCTGATTCCAACTGTTCTTTTTTTATTTCCAAAAAACTTTTTTCTTCTTTGACCTCTCCCCTTTTCTGAGTTATTCCCAAATTCAACCAGACCAAAATTACTAAAAACCCAAAAACCAAAAGGAATAGCAACAATCTTCCCAAAAAGAACTTTCTTTCCTTTCTAAAGCGAGATTTATTTGCTATCATATAGTTATAATGGTTATAAAAAACAAAAAAATTTTTAAAATAATCTGGTCAATTTTAATCGGACTGATAGTTTTGGCAATGATATTTCTTTTGATAGCTCCTTTTTTCTACTAATGATTTATCATCTATAATTTATCATTAATAATTTATGATTTATAATCGCCATTATTAATCAGTTATTCTGTATTATATAGAGAAAGTGGCTATATTTCAAGATTATTTGAGAATTTTTAAATAGTCCTCGGGGGAAATTCTAATTTTCGCTCTTCCTTTTAATTTTTTCTTTCCTCTTTTTTGGGCCTCTAATAATTTTCTTTTCCGGGTATAATCTCCACCATATAGAGGGGCGGTGACATCTTTTCGCCGAGCATTTATTGTTTCCCGGGCAATAATTTTCCCGCCAATGGCAGCCTGAAGAGATAGGGAAAATTGTTGGGGAGGCAAAACCTCTTTAAGTTTCTTAAGAAAGCTTTTTCCTTCGGAAAAGGCCTTTTCTTTAGAAACAATTTTAGAAAATAAATTCTCTTTTTTCCCTCCTATCAAAATATCCATCTTAACTAAGTCAGCTTTCTCGAAACTAATTTGAGAAAAATTAAAAGAAGCATAACCTTCGCTTTGGGCTTTCACTTCATCATAAAAATTTCCGTTTATTATTTCCCTTAAAGGAGCGAT
Source organism: uncultured Candidatus Saccharibacteria bacterium (assembly GCA_964383715.1). GTDB lineage: Bacteria > Patescibacteriota > Minisyncoccia > Minisyncoccales > CG1-02-41-26 > CAYLHU01. Next base: position 12,485 of record CAYLHU010000015.1, on the reverse strand, counting down.
CCCCTCTAAGATGGACTTTGAAGAAGTAAAAGATTTTGTTTCCCCGAGGGATATATTGAATTTCCTTAAAAGTTTGAAGAGTTGGTTAAAATAAACATTGGGAGTAATTATTTCTATTTTCACCCAGGGCTCCTGAACCTCAAAGGTAGAACCGGAAAACTCATCCCAATCCTCCAAAGAGGAAATGTTAAACTCTCCCCTTCCTTTTGCGATAGACTTTAATGCCACTCGGGGAATAGTTGAAACAATGTCCAAATCAAATTCTTCTTTTAGTCGCCGAAGGATAATTTCCGCCTGAAGAGAACCCAAAAAACCAACTTTCATCCCCTGCCCCAACCCGGTTTTTGATTCCGGCTGGAAAACCAAAGAAGGGTCGCTAAGTTTTAATTTCTCCAACCCTTGTTTTAATTTCGAAAACTCATCTCCGTTTTCAGGATATAAGCTCAAAAATAAAACCGGTTGGGGCTCTTTATACCCAGGGAGGGGCTCCCCCTCATTTTTCTTGGATAAAGTATCGCCGATTTTTATTTTCCCCGCTTCCCTGACTCCAGTTTTAATATAACCGATTTCTCCCGCCTGAAGATTAGGGCAAGGTTTAAGTTCAGGAGTAAAATAACCCACCTCCTTAACCTCTCCTTTTATTTGCTGAGATAAAAAGTATATTTCATCGCCCCTTTTTATCTCGCCACTAAAAACACGAATAAAAGCGACCACTCCGGAAAAAAGGTCATATTTCGAATCAAAAATCAGCGCCTTAAAATCATTGGAAAGAGGAATTTTCGGAGGAGAAACCTTCTCAACCAAGGTCTCCAAAAGATTCTTAATATTCTGACCTGTTTTAGCCGAGATTAAAAAAATTTCCTCCTCCTTGACATTGAGAACTGATGCCAATTCCCTTCTTGTTTCTTCCACCTGGGCATTTGGCAAGTCAATTTTATTAACTGCCCCAATAATAGAAAAACCAGCGTGCTGTTTCCGAGCCATTTCTAAATTAAAAATTGTTTGGGCTTGAATCCCCTTGACGGCATCAACTAACAAAATTGCCCCTTCAACACAAGCCAGAGCCCTTGATGTTTCATAATTAAAATCAATATGACCGGGAGTATCTATTAGATTCAGGATATATCCTGAATCTGTAAACCCTAAATCCGAAGCACCAATCTCTAAACAATTTCTAAATTCAAAATCTAAATTTTCTAAACCATTTTGGGTTTTGGGTTTCGGATAGTTGAATTTGTCCCGACTTTGTCGAGGATCCTCGATGAAATCGGGATTTAAAACTTCGGATTTAGTATTTAGGATTTCCGGACAATAGGTCATACGGACAGGGTGAAGCTTGATAGTTATTCCTTTTTCTTTTTCCAAATTCATAGAGTCCAAATGCTGGGGATGAAACTTGCCTTGAGGGATTGTTCCGGTTAATTCCAAAAAACGGTCAGCCAAAGTTGACTTGCCGTGGTCTATATGGCTGATAATAACAAAATTTCTAATATTTTTTTGGTTCATCTTTTTTAAATTGCTCCGAAACCGAAAACCAAATACTTTTTGGTTCCTCGGACTTAAAAACGGAAGAAAATAGCAAATAAGATAAAAGACCAATTAACCCGGCTAATCCCCCTTGAAAAATAACCGTAATAACTTTGTCTAAATTAAAGAAAAGAACAAAAATTCGTAAAAAAAGATAAACCATAACCCCCATAAGAAAGGAGGAGGCCAAGATTTTTAGTAAGGGCTTGATAATTTTCCTGAAACTCAACTCTTTCTTTTTTTTCTTCAAAGAAGAAAAAAGAAGAAAAAACTGAATTATGGTCGCCAAAGAAAGACCCAATGGCAAACCGATTAAAGAAACATTATCCACTCCTTTTAATTTAAGAAAGTTCATCGTTATTCCCTGAAAAAAATTGGCCGAACTAAGAACTTTAACAAAAAAGAAAGAAAAAACGATATTAGAAGCCATTGAAAAAAGAGCGATTTTAACCGGCGTCTTGGTATCTTGAAAAGAATAAAACGCACGGGATAAAAAAGGAATAAAACAAGAAGCAAAAAGGGAAACGGAAAAAATACCAAGACAAGCAGCCGTTAAACGAGTATCAGACCAATCAAAAAAACCACCCCCTAAAACAGATGTCCCCAAGATAACTCTCACTATTTGAGCTCGAAGCAAAAAAGTTAAAACACCTAAAGGAATAACTAAAAAAAATATCTGACGAAAAATCAAGAAAAAGTTTTCGGAAAACTTCTCTTTTTCCTTATTAGCAAAATGACGGGAAAGAAAGGGAAAACTAGCTCCAGCAAAAGAAAGCCCGATTAAGCCGATGGCCACTCCTTGAAGATTATTAGCGAAATTAAAAATTCTAATAGAGCCAACTGCTAAAGTCGAAGCAATAGCTGTTATGACTATTAAGTTTATTTGGTAAGCGGTAGAACCCAAACTGCGAGGAATCATTAATTTAAAAATTTTTTTTAAACCCGGAGAATTAAAATTGAAAGAGAAACGAGGATGAAAACCGTTTTTAAAAAGAATGGGAACTTGGACAGCCAAATGAAAAAAGGCCCCTAAAATAACTCCCCAAGCCAAGCCAACCATACCTAAGGATGACCGGAGAAATAAGATGCCAAAAATAATACCAAGATTATAACAGATAGGAGCCAAGGCGGTAATTAGAAAAAGATTAAAATAATGGAGAACACCGGAAAAAATAGCTGATATCCCCAAAAGAATGGGACTAAGAAACATTATTCTTGTTAAAATAGAGACCAATGCTTTTTGCTCCAAAGTAAATCCGGGAACAATTATTTTAACTAAAAAAGGAGTAAGGATTATCAAGGTTATTGATATCAGAATTAGGGCTAAAAGAAAAAAGGTTAAAACATTATTAACCAATAATTCGGCTTCTCTTTTGCTTTTCTTAATTTGAGTTGAAAAAACCGGTAAAAAAGCGGCGGTTATCCCGCCGGTTATAAGAATAGCGTAGACAAGGTCGGGAATCCTAAAGGCGGCAAAGTAAATATCGGCTTGGCTCTTTTCTAAAAGATTAGCTAAAAGATTGTCGCGAAACAACCCTAAAATCCTGCTCAAAAGAGCCGAAAAACCAAGAATAAGAGCGGCAAAAGTAATTGTTTTCGCTTTGGAATTTAAAATACGAGGAACCATAAATATATTCTAACTTTTATTTCTAAATAAAAAAAGCTCAAACAGGTAATAAGCCGAATTCTGTGCCAATTCCGCCCGAGTAAAGCGAGGTCGCGGGATTGAGCCCCCGCCATAGCGCTTTGCGCAGAGGCGGGTTCGCCTATACTCTTTTGAAGTTTCGGCGACCACTCAATTTTATTTCCGTTCACTCCTTTTACAGACGAAATTGGAAGCAACCATTTATCTAGCCCCAAAATTACTTACCCAAGTCCTATAAGACGAAGGGAAAATGAAAACATAGTTTTCATAACTCTTGGGGTCAAGCGAACTACTTTTCATTTCGGCAAATCCGGAGAATGTCGAAATGTTTGTTCTTGCATCCAGTAAGGATTTAGCCGTTTCATTCTGGCTTTATCCGCCAGATTCACCCCTTCTTATTTAATTATAAGCAAGGGTGTCCTCGCGCTTTCGCGCTTGGCCGTTTCTGCTCGCACCTCTATCCGCCTAAACTCTATAAAATAAAGTTTAGGCGAACGACGGGTATTACCCGCTACTTTTTTAGAACATATACATAATTCTTTATGTATATGTAATGGATGTTCGGACTTTCCTCAAGGCATCTTTAGCAAAAGGTGACTTGCGATTGCCTTACCTGTTTGAACTCTTATTCATAATAAACCTGCCCTCCTCCAATGTCAAGGTTTCGTATTAAATCATCTAAAATCCGATCAACAAAAAGATATTAATCCATTAAAACAAAACTATTGGAGTCCAACTCCAATAGTTTAAACTTCTTAATTCAAAATAAATAAATAACTAAAATAATCTATTCCCTTTGGAATCCAAGGCCTCATTGACCAGCCCATCGGCTTCTTTATTCCTCTCCCGGTCAATATGTAAAAAAATAACCTGATTGAAATCAATTTTAAGATTCCAAGCCAATAGAAAAAGTTTTTGAATATTGGGATTTTTTATTTTATACTGGCCACTCATCTGCTCAACTAATAATTGGGAATCGGATTTTATTTCTAAACTCAAGTTTTTTGCTTCTTTTTTGCCAAAAAGGACTTTGGCTTTTTGAAGAGCAAAAATCAAGGCCTCGTACTCGGCTTCGTTGTTTGTTTTCTCTCCTAAAAATTGAGAGTATTCTTTTAGGGTTTCTCCTTTTTCACTAAGAAATAAAACTCCCAAAGCAGAAGGACCGGGATTTCCCCGAGAACCGCCGTCAATATAAATGGTTATTTTTTTCATCTTGACTCCTCGCTACGCTCGTTGTTGGCGATGAAGCTAATGCTTCATCTTGACTCCTCGCTACGCTCGTTGTTGGCGATGAAGCTAATGCTTCATCTTGACTCCTCGCTACGCTCGTTGT
>CAYLHU010000015.1:0-7880 GCA_964383715.1 uncultured Candidatus Saccharibacteria bacterium | reverse complement strand
GAAGCTAATGCTTCATCTTGACTCCTCGCTACGCTCGTTGTTGGCGATGAAGCTTCGCTTCATCTTGACTCCTCGCCACGTTCGTTGTTGGCGATGAAGCTAATGCTTCATCTTGACTCCTCGCTACGCTCGTTGTTGGCGATGAAGCTTTGCTTCATCTTGACTCCTCGCCACGTTCGTTGTTGGCGATGAAGCTAAAGCTTCATCTTCACAAGATTGCTTCGCAATCTTGTTAATAATTGATAATTGATAATTTATAATTTATCATTTACGAGCTTTTGCTCTGTAAAAGCGAGTCAAGCAATGAGAGATTACTCTCATCTTTACAAACTCACTTGCAAACGAATGGAATGAGTGAGCCGAAATGACAGCTTCGCTGTCATTGAGCACAAACGAATGGAATGAGTGAGCCGAAATGACAGCTTCGCTGTCATTGAGTGCTTCGTTCGTTTGTAGATGAAAGTACTCCTTCATCGCCATTATTTATTATTTATTATTTATTATTTATAATCTGCCATTGAGCAATCATCAGTTATTTTTATCAAAAAGTTTCTGAAGACAATTTTTGAAGTCGGGAATATTTTTTGTCTCTAAACTAAATCCTGAAGCTGGAATATGTCCGCCATATGTCTTTAATAGATGGGAACAAGCAATTAAAAAATCAAGAGAATTTACCCCTTCGGGGGTCCTAACTGAACCCCGAGTCAATTTACCCTTTGTAGCAATAATAAAAGTGGGCTTTTGAAACTTATCGCAAACCCTGCCGGAAATAGCGCCGGTTAAAACAAAAGGTATTTCTGTCCCTCCTTCAAAAATAAATCTTGAATTGTCTATGCTAACTTTTTTTATTATCTGGTTGACTAATAATTTAATCAATTCTTTTCTTTGATTGTTCCCTTTAATTAAAAAGCTCAACATTTTTTTGGCTTTATTTTTATTCTTTTCATTTAAAAATAGATAACTTTTGGTCAAATGCCCTTTCATCTCGGTTATTTGAAGGATAGAGGTCAATTTTTTAATTGTTTCTTCCAAGAGATAATCCTTCAAGGGAAACTTCTCGAAAAATACTTGAAAAGCCGGCCTAAAACTGAAAGAGATAGAGTTTAAACCGCTTTCAGTAAGAACCTTGTTTTCCTTAATTTGAGGGACCTTGTCGGCTATCGTCCCCAAAGCGACTAATTCTAAAAAATTATCTTTAACTCTTTTGGAAAGGCCTTCTCCTAATATTTCTTGAGCCAATCTAAAAGAAACTCCACAGGCGGCTAAAAAATCAAATGATTTATCTCCTTTCTGTTTCGGGTTGACAACAATTTGAGAAGGAATAATTTTATCTATAATTTCGTGATGGTCAACGACTATTATTTTCAATCCGTATTCTTTAATTCGCTCTATTTCCTTAATACCCCCTGCCCCGCAATCGGAAATGATTAAAAGAGCCGGTGAATATTTTTTGAAAAACAAAAGGGCCTTTTGGTTTAAACCATAGCCCTCTTTCCATAAATCGGGAAAATAGCAAGATTTAATATTCCCTCCAATAGTCCTCACCGTTTCTTCTAAAATTATCAAGGAAGTTACCCCATCTAAATCAGCATCACTAAAAAAAAGAATATTCTTTTTTTCTTTGACCGCTTTTTTTATTTTTTGAGAGGCCTTTTTTAGATTTTTAATTGTCATAAAAACTTAAAGCCCTTAAGCCGGGAAGTTCTTCACCAGACAAAAACTCCAGCATTGCCCCTCCACCAATAGAAACAAAAGAAAATCCGTTTAAAAGTCCAAATTTCCTAACAGCGTGAATAGTGTCTCCTCCGCCAATAATTTTAAGGGCTTTCTCATTCTTAGCAATAGACATAGCAATTTGTCTTGTCCCTTCGCTAAACTTCTCGTTTTCAAACAAGCCCATTGAACCAGACCAAAATATGGTCTTGGATTCTTTAATAATTTTGGAAAAATTTTCTATTGACGACTTCCCTATATCAAAAATTCTCTCGTCCTTCCGAGCCAAAGCAGTCCCCGTTTCTCTAATGTATAATTCACCCGTCTCATCGGGAGAAACCAAAACATCAACCGGCAAATGGATTTTTCTGCTTGTCAAATCTATCTCTTTGATAACATCTACTATCTCTTTTGACGGCCAAGGAAGACCAACGCAAACTCCCTTAACTCGCAAGATATTATTAGCAATATAACTGCCTAAAATAAGATGGTCGGCTTTTTCTAAAAATTTCTTGACCACTTTAATCTTGGAATCAATTTTTACCCCTCCGATTATCACACAGAGAGGACCTTGAGAACTTTGAAAACTTTGAGAGACCTGCGATAAGAATTTAATTTCTTTTTCAAATTCAAATCCGATAGAATTGGGCAATAATTTAGGTAAAAGAGAGATTGAAGCATGTTTTCTATGACAAACGCTAAATGCCTCATTGACATAAAAATCCGCTAATTTAGATAATTTTTTGGCGAATTTCAAGTTGTTCTTTTTCTCTCCTTTTTCAGTCCTTAAATTTTCTAAAAGTAAAATCTTCCCGGCCTTTAAGCCCCAAACCATTTTCCGAACTTTGAATCCTAAAACTTTTTTAGAAAAAACAATTGACCCTCCTAATAATTTTTCCAATTCTTTTTTTACCGGCTTTAAGCTGTTTGTTCCATTTTTTGACGATTCGCTTAAATGGCTAATTAAAATTATTTTCGCTCCCCTATCTTGAAGGAAGCGAATAGTTGGAAGGGTCTTTTCTATCTTGAAATTATCTTTAACTTTATCTCCTTCAATAGGGACATTAAAATCGCAACGGACAATCACCCGCTTATTGGTAAAATTATAATCGTTGATATGTTTAAGCATAGAGCATTTTAAAGTAAAACATAAAAGCTAAAAGCGAGCTTACGAAGTAAGCGAGTGCGATGAATACTTCGTATTCATCTTGACTCAGCCCTTCGGGCTTCGTTCAAGATGAGGGTACTCCCTCATCGCTATCAATTTAAATCCAAATGTCAAAATCCAAATGACTAAATGTCAAACTATTTTTTCAAAATAGAAGAAAATATCAACGCTAATTCATGTGCTTCTTTTCATAATTCCCTAGATTTTTGTATCTCACTTGGGATAGCTTTAGATATCATTCTGAACCAATGCATCGTTTCTTTCGCTTCCTTTTTGCAAATAGCTATTTTATGTCTAAAGTCCTTTTTTGATTCAGCACCATCTGCTTCCATATAATTAGCGCCAATACTTGTTCCAGAACGCACTATCTGGCTAATAAGAGGATTATTGATACTATTTCTAGGTAATATTTTAACGAACCCGATGACTGCTTCGCCAAATCCTGCCGTTCTCTCTATTAAATCGTATTTATTTTTGGATTTTGGATTTTGAGCTTGATTTGACATTTAGATTTTGGGTTTTGGGTTTTGTTTTAATTTTCATTTGAAAATTAAAACAAATTTAAAACTTTACAACTTGACCGGGTTCTATTTTCCCGCTTTGAATATCCTTTTTCTCGTCCCTATCTTCTTTAAGTGAGTCCCTTAATGTTTGTTTGAGTTTTTCCCTATCAATTTTTTTCTTTCCTTCACTTTTTTCCTTTCGTTTAGATGAAAATGAAACCGGTTCCTTAAGAAGCAATTCTTCCAGAGTTAAAGTTTTTATTTCCTTGTTTTTTTCGCCGGATTCATCTTTCTCTTTATTATTATTTCCATCTTCGTGGTCTTTAATTTCTTTAAGGCAGGTCTTACAATAGAGAGGCCGCCCAGGCTGGGGTTTGAAAGGAACCTTGACCCATTTGTCACATTTCTGGCATTTTACATCGTAAATTTCCACCTCTTTTTTCTCGTTGGACTTGTCTTTTAGAACAAAACTGCCTGTCCATTGAGAAATACTTTCCTCAATAACCTTTCGAGGATTAGAGTAATGATTTTTTGATTCTTCAATAATTTCAGACCTATAAGATTTAGCTGGTTTTTTTGGGGGAGGGAGTGTCTCGGCTGAAAAAGGTCGGCCAGCCGCCCCGTCAATCATTAATTTTAAATAGATATTATATTTAGGTAGGTTAACTAAGTCCTGGGCTGAAAACTCGGGGGAAAACTCTTTCTCTAAATACTCGGCATCTTCAGCTCCAACCCGGAAAGAAACTAATGTCCCCACATTACCAAAAATAGCGTCTCTCACTTTCTCATCTATTTGAGCAATATACTGATGGGCTAAAATAAGCCCTAAACGATATTTTCGGGCTTCGGAAAGAATATTACAAAAGGACTCTGTGGCAAAGTTCTGAAACTCGTCAACATAGAGAAAGAAATCCTTTCTTTCCTTTTCAGGAATATCAACCCTTGACATTGCTGCCAATTGTAATTTGGTTATTAAGAGACCCCCTAAAAGATTTGAAGTATCTTCTCCTATGTTCCCCTTGGATAAATTAACTATCAAAATTTTACCCTTGTCCATTATTTCCCTCATATCAATACTGGAGGATTCTTGCCCAACAATATTTCTAATAATGGGAGATGATATAAATTGGCCTATTTTATTTTGAATGGCTGCCGTTGCCTCAACTTCGTACCTTTGAGTATATCTTGCAAACTCATTGGACCAAAAGGACTTGATTATCGGGTCTTTTATATTAGCCACTATTTGTTTTCGGTAATCGACATCAATTAACATTCGATTTACTCCTAACAAAGTGGTTCCCGGCGATTCCAATAAAGCCAAGAGTGAATTATGAAGAATATACTCCATTCGGGCTGACCAAACATCAGGCCATATTTTTTTAAAAACACCCATTAACCCCGAAGCCACTAAGTGGCGATGTTCCACATCAACACTTTCCATAACATTAAAACTAATCGGCGAATCCATATCAGCTGGGTTAAAGTAACAAACATCTTTTACCCTTTCTTTGGGAATAAAATCCAATATCTCGTCAGAGGCCTCTCCATGAGGGTCAATAAGACCAACTCCTCTCCCTTGCTGAATATCCTGAATAATCATATTCTTTTCAAGTTCGGTTTTTCCCACTCCCGTTTTTCCGACTATATAAAGATGCCTTCGCCGATCGTCAAGCTTGATGCCGAATTCCGTTTTTTCGTTCCTAAAATTAGTTTTCGCAAAAAAATTGATTTCTTTTTCCATTTTAATTTAGAGAACTTAAAAAAATAGTTCATTCTCTTTTACCCGTGGGAATGCTTGGAGGCGGACCTCCCTTTTTGAAAGAAACCCGGGAAACGCCGGAGGGCAAATTGCCTGCTTCAGCCGGCAGGTGAAAAATAGTTGCCAATTCCTCGCTATTCAAAATCAAAGTTCCACCTATCGAGTTCGGAGACTTAGCTGGAACTCTTTCAATATATCTTTCAAAAATATCCCTTTTTCTCCAAAATGTTCTTATTTTGGGGAAAAAATATTTAACTTCTGTTTTGGTCTCTCCCCAGTGTTTCATAGAATTCAAGTTCTCAACCCCAAAATGGGAAAGATATGCCCTGGTAATCGTTTTACGGTTCGGAAATTGAGACCCTCTCTTAAAAATATAAAGTGAGCGCATTGAAACCTTGAATCCCCGTTTGCTAATTTTATCTTCCACCGCTTCTAAAATTTGTTTTTCGCCAGGGGTGAGCTTCATTTCCGAGGGGATTATTTCTTCCTTCTTTTTCTCGGGCTCAAAAGGGACATAATCTTTTAACAGCACCGTCCGAGCTGTTTCTCCAGCTATTGATTTATCTTTTGCTTTCCCCAAACGTTTAACTATTTCATCGGCTTTCGCCCTTCCTCTTTTGGTCCAAGGCAAGACCTCGTCAAGAATAGGAATGGCAATAATCTGAAACCAAAACTGCTCCCCTTCTTTAAGATTGACAAGGGATTCCATTAAGGAACTGAAAGGGTCTATTTTCTTTTCTACCTTTGTTTCTTCGGGTTTTATTTCAAAAAACTTATATGTTCTGATGGGATAAACATAATCCTTAACAAGGACATAGTCCTCTCCCCAAAAGTCGTATTCTTTATTGGGAATATCGGCGGGAACATTTTGAACATAGTCATTTGTTTCAAAAATTTCCGTTTCCGGATAGTGAGTATGAATAATCGACTCAACCATTTTTTCCGAGTCCTTAGGAATCCTTAAATAAAAATGGACTTCCCCCTCAAAACTCAATAATTCAAAAGAAAACCAAAGTCCACCACCAAAAGTTGGCTCTCCCTCGCACCACTTTTTTCGCCAATCGGGAAAATCATAAAATGCCCAAAGGCGATTAAAAATATCCTCCATAGCCCTGAAAGGTTTTAATATCTCCGCCGGGGGAATAATTTCTAAAATAGTCCATTTTTTTTCTTCGTACCAAACATCCCAGTTTAACCACCAAAAATAGAGAAAACGAGCCGGAAAATATAAAACGACAGGTAGAATTAACCACCACCAAGATTTTAAAATTGGAATAATCACGGACATAATCTTTTAGAGAGGAATGAAGAGAGAAATTATTAAAATCAACAAAAAACCAAGTAAAAGAATTTTAAAGTTATAAAAAAGGGAAACAGAAATCGCCCTGATTATATTTTCTGTTCCCTCCTTGCCCCTACCAGCCCAAATCAAGCACTGGTAAGCAAACGCTATAAAAAATACGAAAACCAATACCAAAAAAAGAATAATCGCTGTTTCAAGAAATAACATTTTTTATTTTAAAATAGACCTTCCTTGAGAGTCCTTAGAGAAAAGGTTTTTATCTTGAAGATTTAATAGAATTGTGTTTTTCTTAACCAATCTTTGGCTTAAGACCCTGTCTAATATCTCTTCTTTGGTTAAGGGTTTCCCGGCTTTCCTTAAAATATCGGCGATAACATCCTTAACTATCCCCTTTTCATATCCCCATTCTTTTAGAGCATACATCCCTCTCCCAACTAAAACGAACCTTCCGTCACGAATTAATTCGTTGTGAACTGTTTGAGGGAAAACTTCCCTTTGGGGGCAAACTTCAGTTTTAATTTGACTGGCTAATTCGGCTATTTCCCTAAAATGGAGGGGTTTCGCGCTTTTTCTTAAAGCCAAATAGGCCTTATCTTTTACTCCTCTGGGCTTAATTTCCGGCCAATCAGTCAAGCCAAAATCGCCTAAGGGACCTTTTTCAATCCTTTTGGCAATCTCAACTATGGAATTAAAAACATCCGATTTCTCATTCTCGGAAAGTTGAGAAAACTCGCTTTCGGTCAAGGGCTCTTTCTTTTTTTCAAAAGCCCTTGTCAATGCCTTTAGAACATCTTTTGTTTTTTTGTAAAAAGTTTTTTCCGTAGTCCAAAAAGGATAAAACTCGCTTGATTCTTTGAAACGATAAAAGGGGTCTCCGATAAAAAGAATAAAATAGGCCTGATTTTGAAAATCTTCGCCACCTAAATCCGAAAGTAAAATATCTTCTCTTTTCAAGCCCCCTTGTTTTTTCAAATAATCCTGAAAAATAGCGAATATTTTATCAAAGGACTTTTCCTTATTCTCTCTTATTTTTGCTAAGCCATTGGATTCAATCTGGCGAATTCTCTCCCGGGTTAAATTGAACTCTTCACCGATTTTTTCCAAAGTTTTTCTTTGGCTTCCCTCTAAGCCGAAACGACGAGAAAGAACCTCTTTTTGTTTTTGAGGTAAATTTTCCAAGAAATCTAAACAAATTTTTGAATAATTTAAAATCATAGTTTATTCTTCCATTTAAACACATTAAAAAATGAATGTCAATAAATAAAATTTCTAATTATCCTAATTGCTCTAATTATTCTAATCGAAGAGATAAATCTCTTCTCTACCCTTCGCTATCGCTCAGTTAATCAATGTCTAATGTCTAAGACCTTGATTTAAACCCAAATGTCAAAATCCAAATGTCAATTCAAATCCAAAGCTCAAATACGAGTCCAC
>CAYLHU010000014.1:0-13883 GCA_964383715.1 uncultured Candidatus Saccharibacteria bacterium | reverse complement strand
TTTTTTTAAAGATCAATTTATTTCAATACCAACATCTTAACACCGCTTCCCAAAAATGTCAAATAAAAATGGGGGAGGACGGGCCTCCCCCATTTTTGAGTTGGGAAGTTCAAAATTGCTCTAAAAATCTTAAATCGTTGGAGTAAAACAATCTTATATCGTTGATTTTATACTTTAGCATCGCCAATCTATCCAGTCCCACTCCAAAAGCAAAACCCTGCCAATCTTTGGAATTGTAACCGGCTTTTTTAAAGACATTCGGATGAACCATTCCCGCTCCCATAACCTCTATCCATCCCGAATTACCGCAAAGATTACACCCTTTTCCTCCGCAATTTTGACAATTGATATCTAATTCAAAACTAGGTTCGGTAAATGGGAAATAACTTGGTCTAACTCTCACTTTAACCTCTTTTTTGAAAAAAATTTTCAAAAACTCTTGGATAATGGCTTTGAAATTGGCAACTGAAATATCTCTATCAACCATTAACCCCTCACATTGATAAAATTGAATTTCATGAGAAGCGTCAGTTGCTTCGTGACGAAAACATCTTCCGGGAACAATAATTCTTAAAGGCGGATTATTTTTTTCCATATAACGGACTTGAACAGCCGATGTTTGGCTACGCAATAAAAGATTTTTCTTGGGGTCATTGCTCTTTTCCCGCTTTATCCAAAAAGTGTCTTGCATATCCCGAGATGGATGGTCCCGAGGAACATTTAGAGCATCAAAATTATACCATTCCGATTCTACTTCTGAACCGGAAATAATCGAAAAACCCAAGGACTGAAAAATCTCTCCGACCTCTCTTTGAATTATAGTCAAGGGGTGCAAATGGCCTGTTTTAATTTTTTTCCCGGGACGGGTCACATCTATTTTCTCTTTCTCTGATTCTATTTTCTCAACGCTCTTCTTGATATCTTTTCTTTTTTGAACAACCATCTCTTCAATTCTCGCTTTGATTAAATTCGCTCTCTTGCCTATTTCCTTTTTTTCCGATTCTTTAAGACCGCCAAAACCTTTGAATATCTTATTAATCTCTCCCTTCTTCCCCACATATTCTTGGAAAATTTTATCAAGAGAAGACAAGTCCCTTGCCTCTTTGATTTCTTCCCCGGCTTTTTCTTCAAAAGATTTTAAATCGTTTTTTAGCATATAATCCTTAATTAGTTGGTTTAAACCAATATTAACATTATTGTTTTAAAAATCCAATAAAAAATATTCATCATTTTTTCCGAAATAATCAAAAAGCGGATTGTTTTCGGCAATCCGCTTGGTTTCCAGGTTATTTCAATATCTTTCTCGCGATTTGAATAATCGGCGGGTAGAAAGAGAGTATGAACCCTCCAAAAAAACCAACGACCGATAATACTCCGAATAATGGACCATACTCCCACTTTTCGGAATCGAAACTTAGCATTATCCCAATAGCCAAAGCTATTAGGAAAACAACCACCAATTCTTTTTCAGGGAGATTGGTTGGGCAAGGTTCGACCCACACCATCACCACTCCCAAAATAAAGAAAAAGAAAAAACCAAAAATAACGACCCAATACATATCCATAATGTCCTCCATTCTATTTTATCCTATTTTACCTTATTTTGTTTTTAAAAATTAAATCTGTTTTGAGATTACCATTATTTTCCTAAAAAGTCAAACTTAAAAATTATTTGAAAGAAATGAAATTGGAGATTACTCTGTCGTCACTCTTAAAATTTCCTCAATACTTGTTACTCCTTGGGCGGCTTTAATAAACCCATCTTCTATCATTAGGCGCATTCCTTCTTTTTGGGCTCTGTCTTGAATTTCATCAGAATTCGCATTGCCCTGAATTAGTTCTTTAATCGATTCCGAAATTTTAAAAATTTCAAAAATGCCAACTCGCCCCTTGTATCCCTCTAAGGCCTCTTTTGACGGACAAGGCCGATAAAAACTCATATTATCTATCTTGCCATCTCCTTTTAACATTTTCTCTTCTTTCAGCACCTTTTCTATCTTTTTTAAACTGCATAAATTGGCCAGGTCTTTCAACCCCTCCTCTTTTATTTGGTATTTTTCTTTTTCCTCGGTCAATTTTCTGACCAATCTTTGGGCTAAAATTAAATTCAAAGTAGAAGACAATAAAAATGGCTCAACCCCCATATCTATTAAGCGAGGGATAGCCCCAGCAGCTGAATTGGTATGGAGAGTAGAAATAACAAGGTGTCCAGTTAAGGCCGCGTTGATTGCTAAAGAAGCCGTTTCTTTATCTCTAATTTCTCCAACCATCAAAATGTCCGGGTCTTGCCTTAACAATGCCCTCAACCCCGAGGCAAAAGTCAAGCCAATTTTAGCATTGACTTGGGTCTGATTCACCCTTGGCATCCTGTATTCTATCGGGTCCTCAACGGTTGATATATTAACTCCCGGAACATTCAAAATTTCCATCATTGAATATAGAGTTGTGGTTTTTCCACAACCGGTCGGCCCGGTAACTAAAATTATCCCCACCGGCCTCCGCAGAGCTCTTTCAACTTCCTCTAAAAATTTCCCCTGTAATCCCAACCCTTCCAAACTATACCCTTTAGCGCTTTCAGCTAAAAGCCGTATGACTACCTTTTCTCCGTTAAAAACAGGCAAAATTGAGACCCGACAGGAGTATTTATATTCATCTGATTCTATTTTAAAACGCCCGTCTTGGGGTAAGCGGTGTTCATCTAATTTTAAATCGCTAAGAATTTTTATCCGAGCAACAATGCCTGACTTGGTATTTATAGGCAAAGTCATCGCATCGCGTAAAATACCATCAATTCTATATCTGACCAAAATCTCTTTTTCCATCGGTTCAATATGAATATCCGAAGCCCTTTGGATTACAGCGTGTTTTAAAAGAGTGTCAACTATTCTAATCATCGGCAATTCTTGGGCCTCCTGTTTTAAAAACTCCCCTTCCTTTACCTCTTCTTTTTCAGAAATATGCCTTAGTCCCTCCGACTCTTTTTCTATAATCTGACCGAACTCTGTTTGGAGATTTTCCTGATATTGGGACAAAATATACTTAATGCCGTTCAAACTTGTTAATCTCGGCAAAATCTTCAAATCGGATTTCTTTTTTATAAAGTCAATCGTTTTTAGGTCTTCGGGATTGAGCATCGCTACTTCTAAATTTTTCCCTTTTTTTCTAAAAGCAACGATATTATGGGAACGAGCAATCGGTTCGGGAATAATTTTCAAGATTTCCGAATCAATAACTTCTTTTTCCAAGTCAACAAAAGGAATGCCTAAAATATAGGCCTCTAAACGAATCAAGTCCTCTTGACTAATTAAATTTTCGTTGACTAAAATATCCTCTATTCTTTTATTCTCCCGTTTTGATTTCCGAAGGGCATTATCAAATTTTTTTTCTTCAATCAGGCCCGAATCAAGAATAAAGGCCTTTAATTGTTGCGGTTCTACTCGCATATTTTTTGGTTCCTAAAAAAACTCAAATTCTAATATCTGAATCTTGGAAAAATCCCTATCGGACAGAATAAGTAAGTTCACAACAACCATAGGAATTAAAATCCCATAGTTTGTTTTATAGCTTGTAACTTGTAACTTGTAACTTAAGATTCAGGATTTAGAATTTTTTCTACTTTTTCTATGATTTCTTTTAGAGTGTAATTTGTCTTTACCAAATAAGTGGTTGCCCCAATTTCTAAGGCCTTGTCAATATCTTCTGTCCTTTCAAGATTGGTTAATATTATTACTGGAATATCTTTTGTCTCCGGGTCGGATTTTAATTCTGCTAAAACCTCAAACCCATTTTTCTTAGGAAGAATAAGGTCAAGTAGAATAATATCCGGTTTTTCCTTTCGGGTCAAATTCAAACCGATATCGCCATTTAGAGCGCTTAATGTTCTATACCCTTCTTTCTTGAACATTTTTTCAAAACTTTTTTGAAGAACTGATTCGTCTTCAATAAATAATATAGTTTTCATAAACACGATACTAATCTACGAATGAATACGAATCTACGAATTACGAATAATTTATTCGTAGATTTGTATCATATTATTTGTAGATTTGTAGATTAGCATTAGATTTGTAGATTTGTATCATCTAAAATATTTGACCTTTAGTTTTTTGCGGTTGGCAAAGTGAAATAAAAAGTAGTCCCTTTATTCTCCTCGGATTTAAACCAAATTTTCCCCCTTGAAGATTTTAAGACCTCGTGAGCAATATGAAGCCCAAGACCCGTGCCGTGGGTCTCTTTTTTAAGAGCGTTTTTAGAGCGAAAAAACTTTTGGAAAATATATTTTTGTTCTTCTTCAGGAATACCAACCCCGTTATCTTGAATGCTGAAAAAAACTTTCCCAAATTTTAAAGAAACCATAATGATAATGTCTCCTTTATCTTTAGTGTATTTAATGGCGTTATCCAAAAGATTTTCAATAACTTGTTCTATCCAAAAAGGGTCAGCTATAACTTCAGGTAATTTCTCTTTAATGTTTAATGAAATATTCACATTGGAGGCCTCGGCAAATGCCTTAAACTTAGAAACAACATCCTTAACCAACTCTTCTAAGGAAAAAACTTTTTTCTTCTCTGGGAAACCCTCTGTTTCTATCCGGGAAGTGAGTAAGAGATTGTCAATCAAACCGCCCATCTTTTTTATATTCTCTCTTAAGACGCTGTAATACTCCATTTCCTCGTCTGATATCCTGTCTAATCTCTCGTCAAGCAGGGTCTCCAAAGAAAATTTAAGATTAGTTAGGGGAGACCTTAGTTGGTGGGAGATAACTTCGATGAATTCCGTTTTCATTTTATTGGCTTCAAAAATATTTTCAAAACTCTTGGTGATGATAAAATCAATAATTATTAAAACGCCGGCGACGAATAAAACAATCAAACTCACTATTCCAGGATTGCCGATTTTTGAGGTAGCGACATAATAAGTGACAATAATTGAAGCGATAATGACCAACCCCATCACAAAGAAAAGGAAATTGGGACACTTCCAAAAAGGAATCTTATACTTTCGACAAGCCCCTAAGGGATTAAGGGACTCTAAAATTTTTTTTATTTTTTCACTCATAATTTTATTTTACCACAAAAATAAAATTATAAAAAATACAATCAATTTAGATTTACAATAAAAAATTAAAATTAATAATCGGGAATCTTAATTTCAAAAAATAAAGAAATAAAAAAAGAGCGGAAAGATTTCTCTCACCGCTCTATTGGTTTTCCAAAAAAGGTAGTTATTAGATGTCCATTGGGGTATCCATCCCCAACTTCGGAGATGTCGGGAGAAGCAGCTTTCTTCTCAAAAACTCCCGTAATTCTCCATATGTCTTGATTTCCTCTGGAAACAAGACCCGGAGGTGACATTCCCTACAAAGCAAACAATCCTGGTCCTTCGTAGCTTGACGACGATCGACCCAACCACCACAATATGTGTGGATACCCACACAATCTTTTAATTCTTTGTCATCCTTTGTGTGATTTACAAAATAGGTGTGGTCGGAAATTTTTGGAGGGTATTCTTCTAAAATATCCCACTCCACCGTCAGCCGAATGGGCTCAAGTGGGACACTCCTCTTAATCTCTGCCTCAACGGCATCTGCGACTTTATCGCATGTCATATTAAGTGGTGTAAGTGGTGTAAATGGCCATTTATTATTCGCGACACGGAAAAGGCAATCCAGCCATCCCGTTGCCCGAAAATCATCATTCCCATCTTGGCCAATAACCTTCATCGGACAAGATTGGTTAATCGGGTAAGTTTCGCCCGTTTCTTCATTCCCTTGCCTCATATACTTCCCTCTCAATTTGCCAAACACAATCTGTTTCGGCTTGAAACCGGCGGCGGTGAAAACATCAAAAATTATTCGTATCCCATTCTCCGACATTTCCTCGACTTCTTTCCAGTTATCTCTCTCCAAGACAAAATCAACAAACGATGTCGCAATGACTCTTGTGTCCATAATAACTTTCTCCTCTCTCTATTTTTTCATTGTTAAAGTACTAATTTAATTTTTCTCAACTTGATATTACAATAAACCACCAAAAAAAGCAACCCCAAAATAAAACACTAAATTTTTGTTTCTCTCACTATTTTTTGAAAAAAATTTTCAATCTCCGCCTTACTAACTCTTTTCCCTAAAAATTCTATTTTTTCAGGTATTATATCTCCCAAGTAAATTAACTGCTCTAAAAATAATCTAAAATTAAAATCATCTTTGTATTTCTTTTCGGCAATTTTTTTTATTTCTTTTAATGTCGTGCATTTGTTTTTTAAGATGAAATATAAGTCCACATAGTCCTTGTATGTTCCCCTGTAATTCAAGGTGTACGCTTTCATTGCGGCAATTTCTGAAACTTGAGATAATTTTACATTTTTAAATTCCTTCAATCCTGAAATTAAAGAAAATTTATATTTTACAAAATCAATCTTAATCCCGTTTATTGTAATACTTAATTGCTCCGAATGGTTCAATATAATCTTAATTTTAGAATATTTAAAAACCCTCCTCGCTTTTTGAAGTAAGGTGGGTAGAATATCTTTTTTAGAAAACAAATCAAAATCAACAGAAATCCGATGCCCGATTTGTAAAGCCAAAGCAGTGCCTCCGGCTAAATAAAAATCGGGGAACTCATTTAATTTCTGAAATATTTTTTTCTGCTCTGATTTTAGCGCTTCGAGATGCATATTTCATTTTCTTTATGCCGAGAAGAAGCGAAATTAACCGCAAAGAACCCGGCCTAAACTCACTAAGGGAAATATCTTCTATGATTTTCTTTAGATTTTCCCTACCGTAATATTTCACTAACCATTGCCAATGAGCCCACTCCCCATAGTTAATGGTATTCACAATTATTGTTTTTATATTTTCTTCAGGGTTTATTGAAGAAAACTTATAAGACCAAAAAAGCGGTTTAAAAAAAGATGGCAATTTTGGGTTTTTTATTTTCCCGCTCATAATTTTATTTTACCACAAAAAACGGCAAAACAAACAAATTGGTGATGTTTGTTGGGGAAAGTCAGGCGGAGGCAGACATTATCTTTTCCATTCTTTAATATCTGGTTTAAAATCAAGTTGATAATCGGGAACACCAAGCGACAAACCATATTCTACCGCTTTTTTGTATTGTTCTGGTTTGGAGCGGTCAATTTTGAAAACTTTATTGCGGAAAATTATAAAATGAAAATCATCATTTTTAAAATCAGCATACCAATCACCATGAGAAAAATCCAATGATTCGCTTAATTCTTCCGCAATCTCATCAGCTTGATTTTCAAAAATTTCAACAGTATGCAATGTCCATTGTTTTAGATAAGGAGTATTATGTTCAGGAGTAACTTCTTCAACTTTAGTTTTGAGAATTTTTACTTTTTCCAGAACATCTTTTTTCTCAATACTTTCTTCAATAATTACTCCATTGAAATTTTTGTTCATATATTTGATATGCATTAAAGATTTAATAAGTGTTTCTTCTCGAGCCCGCCATAGTCCGATTGCACATAACATCAAGGATATACGAAGTTTTCGGAGTGAAACAAAGAAAATTTGGGAAACCGAAGTACAACGAGGTTTCTGTATAATCCGTGTTAAGTGAGGTGAGAGCGAAGCCTAAAAGTGCAATGTTCCGAAGGAAAATTTTTGAGTTTTAGTTTTGACCGTTCTTAATTATATTTAGAATCCCTAAATGAATGTTATTCATATTTTTTTCATTTAACTCAGAGATAGAAATATTTTTTAAATCAATTATCTCATTACTATCAATTATGCTTTTGTTTTGATTTCCTAATCTTGTTACCCTAAAAAAATTCATTTCTGAATCGAAGTATTCATCTAAATCATCTGCATAAAATTTTGAATTGATTACTTGTAAGGGTTTTGCATCAAAATCAATAATTTCAAAACCTGTTTCTTTTAAAAATTCTCTTTTTAATGCTTCTAATAAATTCTCATTATAGTCTTTTCCACCGCCGGGGAACTCCCAGATATTTATCCAACTAGGTTTAATCAAGAGAACTTTTGAATCTTTGAAAAAAATCCCATATGCAGATTCTCTTTTTTTAGCAAGAATGTTTTCAGGTTTTTTATGATAATTACCTTTTCTATCTCTGTACATACATATAAAGAAAAATATGAGTTTAATAAATTTTTCGAGGCCAAAACTAAAATTGAATATAACTCGTTTCTATGCGAATTGAATGTATAATATCGACCTTTTTAAAACTAATTAAATCCTATCGCTTTGAATTTTCTTTTTAATAAACTGCTTTAAATCGGCAACCACTAGTATGCGCTGAATATCAGAATAATTAATCATTCCTTGCGAGGGTCTCGTATTCTTCTTTTTCTCTACCGGGTCGACAATGATTGAAAAACCCACATATTCAATTTTCTTATTCTTGCGGTTTCTTACCCAGTCAAGAGCTGGAATTAAATCGGTATCTGAACTAATAACTATTGCCGTATCATATTTGTCATCAACTGCACCCGCTATCAAGTCGGTTGCCATTTTAACATCTATGCCTTTCTCTCGGGTTCTTTCAAATTCTATCTCTTTTATTCCTTTCCCCAAAATGTCTTTATACCCAACGACTCTATCGTCTATAATAATTTTTTCCGTTCTTTTTCTTAGTTTACTTGTTTTAATCTCCCAACCAAAAGAATTTAAGCGAGTTAAAAAGGCAATTTGTTTTGACATCGCTTTTTTGGCTCTTATGTCTCCTTCTTTTTCCCTAACTGTCCCGACATAAAATCTTTTTCCTTTGTCTATAATTTTTCGTCCATCGGCTAAAAAGTTGATAAAACTATCAAAAGAAAACTCCGATTCTTGGATCCCAAGTTTTTTCAAAACTAAATGGTGGAAATTACCCCCATCTACTAATACGCATATTTTTTCTCCTTCTCCCATACAATTCAGATTAGCATAGAATAAATAAAAAATCCTGCACACTATTAAAAATAGGCGCAGGAGACTTTATACTTTATATAATAGCAATAGGTATACATTTGTCAATAGTCAAATAGTAAATTTTACTATTTGGTGCTATTTGCTTGGAAAAGTCAGAACTCATTTTGAGCAAAATCCCGACACCAACTCTTGAAAGATTACGTCCGGGCGTGGTGGGGAGAAAAAATCAAAATGTGTCAACCACAATATAGCTTTTCCCATTGATTTTTTCAATCTCCAGATTCGAAAAATTTCCTTTGTCGCTTCGCCATTCATTTGAAAAACCCCAGTCATTCCATTTCCAAACAGCTACATAATTTCCATTACACTTTAGTTTTTGCGAATAATTACCCTCAATCACAATCAAATCATTTTTTCCGTCATTATCAATATCGATAATCTGAAATTCACAATTTGGTTCAGCGAGATTAGAAGATCCCCAAACTTGTTTTATTTCACCTCCAACAAAATCTAAAACGAAAAAATGATTTTTTATACTCATGTCATTTTCTTTTACCCAAAAGGGTTTTGATGTGCCAAAATTACCCGATTTCCAAAGAGATAAATTTATATCTACAATTCCGTCATTATTTGAATCAGCAAGAACAAAATCATCAATCCACCAATCATTTGGCGACTGCCAAATGATTTTTGAATTTTCCGTAACCACCAACCTACCATTTTCTAAAATATAGTTTTCTAAGATTGAATTATTACTCAAATCCACCTGTTCTTGTCTTGAAATTATCTCTTTGTTCTTTGGAGCTCCCGCATAAATTACAGCTTTTGATTCTTTTTCAAAATTACTATTATCGCCACTCCAAGAATAAATATTTTGATTTGTCAATGAAAATTTTAATCTTTGCAAAATCTTTTCCGCTTCGTTTTGGTTTGCCATTTTTGGTTGAGCTAAATTTTCCATAACTACTGGCAAAAGGGAAATTTTACTAATTCCATTTTTTGTAAAATATACTTTTATTGCCAGCCCCTCTTTTGTTTCTTGCGACCAAGATTGGTCAAAAACAAAATTCCCTAAGCTGTAAAAAATGTATTTTCCTTTGTATTTTTCCATTGTTTGCACAACATGAGGATGATGACCGATAATCAAATCTGCTCCAGCGTCAATCGCCGCATGAGCAAAATTCACCTGCGAATTGTTCGGTTTGTCGGTATATTCAATCCCAGCGTGCATAGAAACAACAATAAAATCAGTTTTTTGTTTTGCTTCTTTTACAGCTTTCGTCATTTTCTCTGCCCGCATAAACGCAGTTCCTGCATGGCTGTTGATTGCTTCATATGAAGCGGGAACAACGTCAATGTCGTTATAAGCAAGAAAAGCAAATTTTATTCCCTTTTCCTCAATATAAACTGGTTGGTTAGCTTCCTGTTCATTATTTCCGGCTCCAACATATTTAATACCTGCTTTCATAAGATAGTTAAAAGTATCCTTAAGCCCTTTTTCCCCTAAATTTGGTGTATGATTGTTAGCCAAAGACAAAATAGAAAATCCAGCTTGTCTTAACGCTTGCTCGGTGCCGGGGTTTGACCTAAAAATCATTTCAAAGTCAGGAATTTCTGGTCCTTCCGTAATCGGTGTTTCTAAGTTTCCAAAAACGAAATCCGCACTTTTTAGATAATCTCGGATTTTCAAAAATGGGTAGTTGGGGTCTTTTTGTTTTTTAACCATTCTCTCCACTCCTCGCGAAAAAGAAATATCACCAACCGCAACCAAAGAAACTTCCTCGCTTGTTTGAGGAAGTTTCTTTTTTTGGTCAGAAAAATCTAAAAATTCTTTTTCACCTTGCGACTGGTTGTTTAGTGCCTCTTGGTTTTTGAAAAAATGCAAATAATAACTACCCCCCAAGAGAACAATGCCAAGAGTAAAAATAGAAAGTGAAATTAGCCATATAATTTTTCTTTTCATTCATTTTATTTTGCGACGAACGCGTTAGTCCAAGAAGGCAATTCTGGGGCTTGGCCGGAATTTAGCATTTCCCGCCATTTTTTATCGGTTAACCTATCTGACATCGGCCAAGTAAATTCGTAATAGGAATAAACTCCGCCTTTGGCGATTCTTAACTCACCGTCAATCGGAATCACAACATAAATTTCGAAAATTTTTCCTGTGCCTTCTTCCAACACTTGACCATTTGGATTGGTAGCAACATCGGTAACAATCGCAGCTGGATTTTCATTTAAGTAATCCCTCTGATTTGATGATTCTTTGAATGCCGACTCGTCTTTATTGACCTCAAGCCAAAAATTCTCTAATTGACCACCGTATGAACGAATAAGCTCGTATTCATCATCGATTAATCTTTCATTATTCAATTCCTTTTCCGATATGGTCTTAAGCGACATAACTAGTTGTTCCATTTTGCCCAAATTATCTTTCATGCTCGGTGTTAAAAACCCACGAATTTCCAATCCCTCGTTTGTCATTTTGAGAAGCGAGGCAAGGCGCGCATAAACATAAGGATTTGGTTCAACATACCCTCGGTCGTCTTTTTTTTCAGGAGGACCGCCCGCACCCATTTCAGAATAAACCTGTTTAGCATAGAGAATGGTATCATGCTTCAATTCAGTCCAGCTCCCTAAAAATGTATTAAGGTCTTTTCTCAACCAAGCAACATTTTGCATAAACATTGGATAACCACTTTGCTTTACATCAAGAAGCGGACGGAGTTGATATAACCAACCCCAATATAAGTTTTGTGTCCAATTTTCGGTCGGTAATTTGGAAATATATGTTTGCATTTTTGACATATTTTCCGAATACTTATCGTAATTTGTTTCTCCTAATTGAGTCAAGATATTCAATGCCTCCTTTGAGCCCATTGCCGAAGGAATATCCAATCCTTTAGGCAACATTCTATCGGGAGTTTCACGGTCAATGAGCCGCTGGAATATTGAGGCGTCAATGGTAAATCTTTGACCCATGAATCGAAAACCTTTAATCTCTTTTTCGCGATCTGGCTGGATTTGGGAGTTGAAAATCGGCATTGAATTTATCTGCGGTGGCTCTAAAGTTTTTGTTTCGTCAACGAAAGAAACAAATTTATTTTTATCGCTTGACACCGCTTGAATTGTCGCGCTTGCCCCATATACTTTTTCAACCAAATCCTTAAATTGATAGTATGTAATGTCGTCGCTTTTACCAACAAAGAAATTTACCGGCTCATAAATTTTATTCCAGCCGGTTTGATTAACTCCTTTATTTAAGGCGACTGTGATTAAAATTCCTGATTTTATTTCGTCATCGTTTTTCAGACGAAAAGTCAATCTGCCATACCACATCATTGACTTAAAATAAGCTTTCAACTGTTCCGTTTTGTCATAGTGTCCCCTCGGTATGTATTGCGAATAATCCTCTTTCAAGGCGTCCAAAACATTAGCATTGCCTCCGATATTTATTACTGGGGAAATTTCTATTCCTTGATGAGCTTCAATAAACGCTAATTCCTGATTAACTTCATTGACCACAATTGAAGGAATGCTAACTGACGAATCTAAAAGTTTGTTTCCAACCGCAAAAAATCCAACATTTCTTTTGGCGGCATTTTCCCATTCGGTTCCTTTCAAGTTATTGTATTGGCTTAGTGATTCGGAAAGCATGCTGGCACTAAGCTGTTTCAGTTCAGCCGCCAACTTTTGCTCCTCTAACTGTTTAAGTAAAAAATCAAACATTAAATGGTAGTTGTGAAGTATTGAATCGGTAGTGATAAAATTCGGCGTGTAGCTATATCTGTTTGATTCGTAAAGCGGAAAAAATTCATTATTGTAAGACGGTTTTACTACGAAAGCATTTTTTACCAGTAAACTTTTTGCTTCGGTAGAAAATGTAAAATCTCCTGCATTTGAGACATTACCCAAATCATTATTAACAGAATAAGCTGGAATTTTCGGGCTGATATTTACCGACACTTCTTCATATGTCGCAAATTTAGAAGCAAACACAACAGCAGGATTATAAATATCTTCCGCAATTTTCTTTATAATTTCTTGACCTGACTTTGGCAAAATAAAATAAACGGCTAGAGCGATAATAACAACGATCCCTAAAATACCCGAAATAACCCGAAATTTTTTCTTGGGTTTTAGCTCCGGCATAACCGATGGCATTTGTTGAATATTTTCCGATACTGATTGATTAAAATTTTGATTGTCCATATTTTTTATTCCTTCTTAGCTAAAAGTCTTTAGCCGTTAAAGAAATTAAAGTTATTTTTTATTTAAATTCACGACCTTACTTATATTATACTCCCCCCTAAAACTCTTAGCAATACTATTTCGTCAACTCGTCCAATGAGATGCCAAAAGCGTCTGTAATGTTTTGGACAATCTTAATTTTTTGTTTTTTATTCAAAAGCGTTAGCGCAAAATTCAGAAATATTCCCAATTTTCTTACAAAACTATTGACAAGAAGTTTTAGTTTGCTACAATACAACTACAAATGACCTTTTGGTCCTCCTCCGCGAAAGCGGAGGTTAAAACTTTCAGGTGAGTAATTGCCTGATTTTTTCTTTTATTAAAATAAAATCCTGCTTTTTTATAATCCCAATTATTAAATGTATCCTCTGTCCCAAATTCATGTTTGAAGTACAACACTTGGTGATATAAAATATCACTATTATGAAAAACAAAAACACCATCATATTAAAAAAACTTGAAAATTCAATTTTATGGACCTAGTGAGAATCGCTCCGATTGTTTCACAATCGCGAGTCTCCCGATTTTATCGAGGACTCTCGACTTTTTATGAAAGTCGGAGCTCGATTTTCTACGAAAATCGGGAAACTCACATTCCGGCAATGTCCCGATAACTTTGAAGGGCTACTTGTGGACCTAAGTGGAATCGAACCACCATTCCGGCAATGCGAATGCCGTGTTCTACCATTAAACTATAGGCCCTTAAAGTTATCGAGGATCCACGATTTATAAATCGGGACG
>CAYLHU010000013.1:0-13924 GCA_964383715.1 uncultured Candidatus Saccharibacteria bacterium | reverse complement strand
AACCACAAAGAAACAATTATATTAAAACAAAAAAACCATAAAGAAACAATAATAAAATAAAACAACTATTTTAAAACAATAATAAACAATAAACAATAAACATTTATATCGAAATAGGACGATCGTCCTAAAACGATACAAATCGAAATAAGACGATCGTCCTAAAACGATACAAATTATTCACTTTTTGAATTGGACTATTCCCCGACTTATTTTTTTAGATTATGCTTTATATTTTAATATATCTCTAAAAAATGTGCTGTATTGTGAAAATAATTCGAACATTTTTCGCCACTTGTAGTGGCGACGGCAAACTACTTAAAATTTGAGTGGCTTCGCCACGATCTTTAACAATTTCAAGTTTTTCTTTGGCGGCATAAATTCTTTATTCCCCAAATAAAATTTTGTATCAGTTCACTTGGTTTATTGGAGATTCTTCAAGAAAGCTCTCGATATTCCCAACAAAAATTTCCTGTTTCGCTATCCTTGCCTCTTTTGTTATATAAGCGATTGGTGGATAAATTATACAATTCTCAAATTTTAAAAGTTTCTTTATATTCTCCGGGGACATTTCGTCAGAATGGTCTAAAATAAAAGTTATGTCTTTGCCCGCCAATCTTTTCTCTAAAGCATCGATGTCCACTAATTCCATTGGTGCTGTATTTATCACAATAGTTCCCTTCTTAATTTTTTGAATTCTTTCTTTGCTCAAAAAATTTTCAGTATCTTTTACTTGAGCAAAATGTAATGAGAGGAAATCACATTTAGGGATTAAATCATCCGCATCTTCATATTTTATGCCTTTTATCTCAAATTCCTTCCTTCTGTCTATATTCCAATACCTAACATCTGCACCAAAGCCCAA
The DNA here is from genome assembly GCA_964383715.1 of uncultured Candidatus Saccharibacteria bacterium. GTDB lineage: Bacteria > Patescibacteriota > Minisyncoccia > Minisyncoccales > CG1-02-41-26 > CAYLHU01. The sequence continues at coordinate 13,059 of CAYLHU010000013.1, read as the reverse complement.
AGCTATTTCTGCAACCCTGCTACCAATCCTCCCCAAACCTAAAATTCCGAATATCTTATCTTTAATTTCAATAGCTGAAAAACCGGCTTCAGAATAGTTGCTCTCTCTTGTTTGTTTCTTCCCTCTTTCTATCTCCCTAATATGTTCAAGAATTATACCGAAGACAAATTCTGCAACTGCTTCAGTCGCATACCCCGGAATATTACAAACAGAAATTCTTTTGCTCTTCGCGTAATCAACATCAACCTTGCCATAAGCAGTAGCTAATATCCCGATATATTTCAAACTAGGAGCACTATCTATAATTTCCTTATTAACTATTATGCCAAATCCTGTAAGCAAGCAGTCCGTATCAATTAATTCACTTTTTATTTCAGAACTATCTTTGGGAAGGTTGATTATTTTTTCGGCCAACGTTTTAATTCTTTGCCAATACGCAAAATCTAATACGAATTCGCTAATCCCAATAGTAAGAATTTTTTTAAATTTTTTATTCATTTTAATTAACATTAAAAATTTTCTTTTCCCAAAATATGATTCGAGCCAATGTTTTTTACAGGTTCTTTGGCAATTTTTAAACTCTTTTTGATTTTTTATATTTTATTTTTTATTTTGAGCAAAGCGATTGGTGCCCCTGAAAGGAATTGAACCTTTATCTAAGGCTTAGGAGTCCTTTGTTCTATCCGTTGAACTACAGGGGCAGATATAAATTTCTAATTTCTAATTTCTAATTTTTAATTTCTAATTTTGCGCTCAATGATAAATTCATTATTGCTTCGCAAAAGCTTGGGCAGTCAAAGATTTTTTTCAAAAATCTTTTCTACTCTTCGCTCGGCTTCGCCTTGCTTGAGTGGGTGGCTAGTCGGATTCGAACCGGCGATAACTCCTCCACAGAGAGTTGTGTTACCACTACACCATAGCCACCAAGTGCCCTCGGGAGGATTCGAACCTCCAGTCTTCGGCTTAGAAGGCCACTGCATTGTCCGATTATGCTACGAGGGCAAAAAGATACCAGCATTCTAACCTAAAAATAGAACTTAGTAAAGGCAAAGACAGAGTTTTTGCCCTATTCATTCGCTCTTTTCAATAATTTCTCCAAACTCTATTTTTTGAAAAAGGTCGGGATAGGTTTTTTCTTTCGCGTCTTCAAAAAGTATTTGTCTTTTTTGATAGTCCGCCAAAAGGTTATCAATTAAATTCCGATTTACATCCAAAGGCAAATAAAAGCCACTCTCCTCTTTTTCTACCTTAGAAGAATAATGGAAAAAATAAAATGCTCCAATAATAGCGTCTAAAAGCAAAAGAGCGATTAAAATCAAAAACAAATTTTGCCAAAACTTATTTAGAATCTTAAAAAAGATTTTTTTTATATTCTTATTTTTTATCTTCATTTTCTTTTAAAAACGGCTCGTCCGAAAAAACCTTTAGGGTCAAAATAAAAGACAATTCCTTTTTAACCTCTCCGACCCTTAACTGTAAAATATCAACTAACCATGGACTTTTTTCCAACCTCTCCAAAAACTTCAAGCAATCTGAAAAATTACCTTTTAAAAAAACTTGAAATCCCGCCGACAACCAAAGATCTTTTTCGTCAAATGGGACATTGAAGGGAGAAATATCTATTGTAAGTCCAAAATCCCCCGCTTCTTTTTCTAAAAACTCAATAAATTCAATAGGGACTTCCCTGTCAATAAAGGAAACACCTATTTTTTCAGCTACTGGTTGATATAAATAATAGCCCTCTTGAACATTTTGAAAATCCTTGATTCTATTTTCAAAGAAGTTAAGAATTTTCTTTTGAAAAACAATTTGTTGGGATTCCTTCTCTATATCCCTAAGGCAAGGGAAGATAACAACTCCTGTTAATACCCCTAAAAAAATAATCCAAAGAATCAATATAAAGTAATTTTTATTATTAGAAATCATCTGTTTTTAATATAAAACTTAAAGAAAAAAGAACATTTATCGGTTCCACCCAAGAACCCGGCGAAAAATAAACATCTTTAAAATTTTCTTCTTTTCCTAAACTTTCTTTGAAATAAAATAAGTCCTCTCTACTTTTAGCCCGACCATCAATATTGACATTAACAACGGTCTCCTTTTCTTGGACATTTTTTTGGAAAGAGGCATTTGTTAAATAAATGGAACCTTTTGCCAACAAATCAATTTTTTCAAAAACGGGAACGAACAAAACTCGTTTTTCTTTAAATTCCTTAATTTTTAAAAGGTTCTCGTTTGTCTTGATGGTTAAACCTTGAAAATCTTGAGAATTAAAACTTGATATTTTTTCTTGTTTGTCCATTAAGGAGATATTCAGGGGTTTTATTTTTAAAGATAAATAATCCTTTATACAAAAAAGAACCGATATAAGAATAAGGATAAAGACCAAAATAAAAATTAGGATAATAAAAACCTTTTTCCACATTTTTTCTCTTCCAATTTCCTTTTTATTTTCTTCCGGTAAAAGATTAATCGTCATAAATGTTTTTTAGGGCTAAACCTAAAGCAGTTGTATAACCCAAAGATTTTTGGGAAGACATCTTTAAATTACTCTTTGAATTTTTATTCAAAATATTGATTAGAGGGTCTCCAATTTGGACATCTATATTAAGTTTTGAACTAAGAAAGCCGGGAAGACCTTTCAAGTTTGCTCCGTTTCCACAAAGTAAAATTTTTTCGGGCTCTATCCTCTCGCCCAATGTCTGTCTCTCTCTTTCATAAGAACAATAATAATTAAGGTGAATTTTTATTTGTTTAACCAATCCGCCTAAGGCATCAACTAAAACCTTTTTAATTTCCCTTTCTCCCTCTAATCCTTCTTTTATTTTTAAAACCTCGGCATCCTCAAAAGAAATTTTAAACTTATTAGAAAGGGAATCGGTTAAATCGGAAGAAGACAGAGGGAAGGAAGAGGTGAACCTAAGGCTTTTTCCTAAATAGTTAATAAAACTTGTTCTGGAACCGCCAAAGTCAATTATCAGGAGAGAACCCCGAAAGGTTGTTTTTTTTATCAAAGACCTAACTATAGAGAGGGATTCCACTTCTAAAAATACCGGTTTGAGTTTGGATTTTTCAAGTGCCTTTAAATAGGTTTCAACGACAGCTTTGGGAACTGCCCCCATCAAAATTTCCTGATAGTTTTGATTTTTAGAGAGAGGCGGAATTTTCTGAAAGTCGAAATTAACTTTATCCAGCTTAAGAGGAATATGATTTTCTATTTCATGATAGACAGCCGTTTTAATCTCTTCTTTTTCCATCAAAGGAATCTGAATGACATCTAAAAAAGACCTCTCTTCAGGTAAAGACAAAGCGACATAATTCGTTTTAATTTTTTCCCCCTGACTTTTTTCCAACCCGCCGTTGATGAGGCGAGCCAATCCGTCTCCATCTTTCACCTGACCATTTTCGATTATCCCCTTAGGAATTTTTTCCTCGCCATAAGAAACCAATTCGGAAGAATTTTTTCTTTTTTTTAATTTCGCGAATTTCAAAGAAAAATCTGAAATGTCGAGCCCAAAAAAATCTGGTTCCAATTTAAACATATATTAGAAGATGTTCCCGCCCAAGTTTTTACGAAGTAAAAAGTTTGGCGGATTACAGATTCTTATTAGAATATGTTTCCGCTTATGCCTTTACGAAGTAAAAAGTTGGGCGGATTACAGATTCTTATACCCAGCACTTATTTCTATAAAAACACAAAATAGGAATTAACATTATCATTCAAAATTACAAAATTAAAACCCTTACAATGTTTTCATAGAAATAAGTGCTGGGTAAAGGTTTAGTTACCAAAATTTGTTCACCTACGACTTCAAATTTTAGACCAAACTCTTTAATATTCTTCCTCCCAGTGATCAATAGTAATTATAGGTGAATAACTTGGGTTTTTAAAAGTATCAATTATGACATCGGAGTCCAAATATATATCAACCCCCTGCCAAAGGCTTGATAATGTGAATTTTCTTGCCGCAATCCCCCCATGAATTTCAATCGGAGAACCGGCTGAAGAAATTCTAATCTCATCTCCGGCATAAACCAAGCCATTTATATTTAAGGACCCTACTCCCAACCCCAAAAAACCTCCTCCACTTATTTTCCTTTTCGCCAAAATACCGGAAGGAAAATTATCTTCAGGTAATCCCGGCCTATTCACCTTTAATTGAGCGTTCCCACAGCGGAAATAGGGATATTCCGACCTCCCCCAACAATAATCCTCTCCGATATTAATATCCCTGTCGCCAGCCAAAACACCATTAACCGTTAATTCTTCACCGGCCCTGATATTTATATCTCCTGTCACATAAACAACAACATTTTCGGGTAAAGAAAGTTGAGGATAATTTTGCCACATTAATAATTCAAACTCCTCTGAACTGAAAAGGCAATTTGTTTTTCCATCAATCCTCACGGAAGAACAGATATCATTTTGAGCCGAAGAAAGATAAGAATCCCCGCTCTCGGAGTCAAAATCCAAAGAAGGCATTGATATTTTTTCCGGAGGACAATCCGCGCTCGCCTCGCAACCTAAATCACACATATTATCCGAACAACTGGTGGCGTTCAATTGAGAATTTAAAGAAACAAGAATGTTCCCATTAGATAAGGCCTTTTTATCCACATTGACCTCGCTATAATATTTAATATTTATACTCTTGTTGGAAAAAAGATTACCATTATGGATATTCAGGGGGTCGGTAAATTTAATATAAAGATTCTCACTGGCTCCACCGGTGAAAATAGCAAAATCCGAAACAGGACTCCCAATCGCCTTAAAGACCTTCACCCTCACAATTCTTTGAGCCATTTTATCGCCCGATGTCTGAATTCTCGCTTGGGAGATTATCTCCGCTTTGGCGCAACCAAGATTATTAACAGTGATTGAATATCCTCCATTCTCAAATAAATCGGCATCCCGAGTATAAGGAACAATTGACCAAGAAGAACAATCAGGGTCTTCAACCGTCGGGAGGGTCTCAAAGGCGCTTTTCCAAACTGAATCATTTTTCAATTTAAAAACTGCTTCTTTTATCCCGGCTTCGGCCAAATAATAGGTCTGGGTGGCAACGGCTTGGCTGTCAGCCATTTTTGAGCCGGTAAAAGCAAAAGAGAGAAGATAAGAGCCGACGAATAAAAGAACACCCAAAATTAAAACGGCTAATATCAGAACACTTCCTTTTTCTTTCTTATTCATTTTAACTTATTGATACTCTATTTTAAAGGTTTCGGCCGAAAATACTTGTTTTAAGTTCAATCTCTTGGTTGCTCTTTTTTAAAATAAGAGAAATATTAACCAAACTATCCCCCCAAATTTTCAAGTCAGTTAGATACTCACCAATTATTTTTTCCTCTAAATTACAAACCTGAACAGGAATTATTTCTTCGCCCTCTATTTTATTTTCATCCCAACGAAAATAATCAACGCAACTTTGGCAATCGTCAAAACAATAAACCCTATATTGCCGATATATTTCCTCCGTCCCCTCGGGAATATAATAACGGATATAATAGTAATCGGTGGAAGTCGTATGACCGTCTTGAAACTCAATTTCGGAAAGGGGAGGACTATCAGGGTTATCAAAAGTTTGAGGCAAAGCGCTAACCATCTCCTCCGCCTGGCGAATTTCTCTAGTCATTCTTTCTATAATTATTCTTCCATTTTGCAGAAGTTCAGCTTGATTTTCCCCTTTTTTATAGACCCCTTGAGATGAAACATAGACATCAAAAATAACCACCGCAATTAAAAGAAAAATTGCGATAACCATTAAAATTTCAATTAAAGTGAATCCCTTTGATCGCATACAATATAAATAAACTTTCCGCGTTAAAGTCCTGTGCTGAAACTGGACATTGACAGATATGTTGATATCTTGGCGTGTTGATGTCGGATATCAACGGATTTATTATTTTTACATTTCTGACAATAAACCGAAAATTTTAAAACTGCTATCCCCAAACTTAAAAAAAGAATCCCAAGAAACAATAATTTCTATTTTTTTTAAACCAAGGTCAGTTGCGCTTTCTTGAAAATTAGAATCGATGTAAGTTATTATTGTCTCTCGGGAAAATCTTTCAAAGGGAGAAGGGAAAGAACTCTCCACCTCATCGCCAACAGGAACATCTTGGTAACCCTTAAAATTTATATCTTCTATTTTTTCTTGGGCTAACAAGGCCGCTTCCGTTTTTATTTGACTTGTTTTTTCAATACTGAAAGCCAAAGGAAAAATTTGAACAATTGCCACAATCCCAATCGTTAAAACAGAAATGGCAACGATTGTTTCTAAGAGAGTAAATCCACTTGATTGCATAAATTTCTAATTATTCTAATTGCTCTAATTATTCTAATCAATGTCTAATGTCTAATATTTTGGTTTAAATCCAAATATCAAAACCCAAATGTCAATTCAAATCCAAATACTAAACAAATATGGAAAAATAACAAATAAATAACAAGCATCAAATTCCAAATCTCAAACAAATTATAAACACTAAATTATAAATCCTAAATGGTTTAAAATTTTGAGTTTATTATTTGGGATTTGATTATGACAATTAGGAATTAGAATAATTAGATTAATTTTATTCTGTTATTTTAACAAATCCGGAAGGTTTCACCTGAATGTTTCTTACTTTTCCTTCTTCATTGATTAAAAAAATTTCTCCCGCCTCTTGAACGGCTCCATAAGGATTAAAAATTGCTTCGCCATTTTCAAAACCGGAAATTTGCTGAAAACTAACTCCTTGGCTAAGAAACTTCTCAAAAACCTCATCGGCTGTTTCCACCCCATATCTTAAAAGATGATAGCTGTCTGTAGAAGAAGAAAAATAAATCCCATAATTAACTTGCTCCGTGACGGCCAATTGCTGGGCATAGCGAATATCAACGCTCAAATCTTTAATTGAACTACTTAAACGCAAAGAGGGTTGAATCTTTTGGATTGACGCCCAAGAAATTGTGGCAACAATCCCAATAATTAGGATTACAACTAAAACTTCAATCAGAGTAAATCCCGTTAGAAATTTTTGATTTCTTTGTTTTTTACGAGAACTTTGTTCTGTAAAATTTTCTAAAGGGGTAAATCCTTTGTTCTTTTTAAGATTTACTTTGTTTTTCATAATCGGCTACCAATGCTGAATATCGGCTGGAGCATAGCAATAGCAAAGAATCCAACGACTCCTCCGACAATTATAATTAAAAACGGCTCAATAACGGAAGAGAGCTTTTTAGTCGCTGCCTCCACTTCTTCTTCATAAAAATCAGCTAATTTAGCCAAGACCCTGGCTGTCTCCCCCGTCTCCTCTCCGACTTTAAGCATCTCTGAAACCATTGGGAGATAGAGATTTTGATAGGGTTGAAGGGCCTCCGAAAGTTTCTTTCCTTTCTCAACAATTATAGCCGATTGTTTTAAGGACTGCCTGAAATAAAAATTACCCAAAGAACCGGAAGCCACTTCCAAAGAACGGACAATAGGAACTCCCGCCCCTAAAAGCGAACTTAAAGTCCTTAGAGCTAGAGCGCAATTCACTTGTCGGACAATTTTGGATATTAAAGGAATTTTTAGAAACAGTGCGTCTTTAATCTTTTCCCCTCTCTTTGATTTAAAAAAGCAAATTAAAGAAACAATTAAGACCAATAAAACAAAGATAAAAAGGACTAAATGAGAAATCAAAAAACCCGAGAACGAAAGAAGAAGGCGAGTAATTAAAGGAAGTTCTATCCCAAGGTCTTTAAAGGCATCTTCCATTTTAGGAACAATAAAAAGAAACATTAAGATTCCGATTAGAAAAGCCACGACCAAAACTATCAAAGGATAAGCCATTGCCGTCCTGATATGAGATTTAAGGGTGTTTTCCCTTTCCATTTGGAGAGAAAGGACATTCAAACTCTCGTCTATTTTGCCTGTTTCCTCACCAACTTTTAATGTTTCGCGATATAATTTGGAAAAAATTTTAGGAAAACTTTCCATTGATTCGGAAAGGTTTTCCCCCTTAGTTATCCTTTTTGATATTTCTTGGAGAGCATTTTTAAAACTTTCTGTTTTGCCTTGCTTAGATAAGATTTCCAAAGCTCGAGGTAAAGAAACCCCCGTTTTCATCATCACTCCAAGATTTTTAGTAAAAAATAATTTTTCTTTAAGGGGAACCTTGACGAATATCTTGGAAAACTTTATTCTTTTTATAAATGATTTTTTATAATTCTTTTTTAATTCCCCTTCTTCCGCCCACAACAAAAAATAACCCTTTTGGCGGATAATCTTGGCCAAATGGGAAGTGCTTTGAGCTTCCAATGTCCCCGATTCTTCTTCTCCCTTGATATTTTTTGCTTTGTAAGAATAAAGAGGCATATTAACCCAATATGGGCAGTTTGATATAAAAAGACGAGCCCTTATCCCCTCCCGCCGATTCAGCCCAAATTTCTCCTTTGTGTAAATTTAAATATCTTCTGGCAATCGCCAACCCAAGACCTGTCCCCTCTATAAAAAGATTAATCCCCGCTGCCCCTCGGTTAAAGTTTTCAAAAATTGATTTTCTTTCTTCTTCAATCAAGCCAACCCCCGTGTCTTCGACTTTAATAATAACTGACTGATTTTTTTTGAAAGCGGAAATTTCAATCTTCCCCTTTTTGGTATATCTAATGGCATTGTCAAGAATATTCAAAACGGCTTGCCTTATTTTTAATTCGTCTATGTTAATTTTGGGAATTTTCCCTTTCACATTCTTGAGTTTAAAATCCAACTTTTTCTCTTTGGCTCTAACTTTCATTTCCTCATAACAGGACATGACTAAATCATTAATATTAACTTTTGTCTTATTCAATTTCATCTTCCCCAACTCCATCCGAGATATATCTAAAAGGTCGCCAACTATTCCGATTAACCTTTCGTTTGATTGAAAGACCTTATCAAGAACATCTTTTTCCCTGCTTTTTAATTCCCCATAATCCCCTTCCAACAACATTGATATATACCCCTTAATGGCGGTCAAAGGGGTTCTTAGTTGATGAGAGGCCATTGAAATAAACTTCGTTTTGGCTTCGTCAACTTTTTTTAATTCTTCATAAGCAGTCCGCAGTTTTTTAGTTTGGGCATTAACTTTTTGTTGAAGGTTTTGGGAAAGGTCTTCAACCTGGTCGTAAAATCGAGCATTTTGAAAAGCGATAGCTGATTGGGAAGAAAGAAATTCTAAAAGTTCAATATCTTCTTTGGAGTAGGACTCTTTGGAAATCTTTTTGCCTAAAACTATTATCCCGGTTATCTCTTTTTCCCAAAATAGAGGCAGACAGACATCGGCTTCAATCCGCTTCATATTGCTTCGCAGTTTTCCCAACTCTTTCTTTTCTTGTTCGTCTTGAGAATCTTTTTGGATTAAAGAGAGCTCTTCGTAGACCAAAAGTTTTTTTCTTTTTTGGAGATATTCGGTCAGAAAATTGTCCGTTACTAAAGAGATACCATTCTCTCTGTTAAAGCCGATATTTTTAAGAACATTATAGTGCTTTCCCTCTTCTTTTTCTAAAACAGCCACTCTATCCAGCCGCATTGTGTTTATAAGGGTTGTAGCTAAAACTTCGGTGAGTTTGTTTATATCCAAGATGGTGGTTAATTTTTTACTCAAATCGGTAAGAACTTTTTTATAGGAATAAAGAGTGTAATAAAAATATTTGGCGGCTATTTTTTCATAAACCTTGAAAAAAAGCTGATAAAATATAACCGCGATAACGATGCTTAAAGGAAAAAAGATATTATAAGGGAGCGGTTGATTCAACCAATTATTCAGAATTATCAAAGCAAAACCAATACCGGCGACCGAAAGAAAAGAAAGAAGATAAACCGATGTCCTCCCTAAGGCAAATCGAATATCCATCAAGCGATATCTGATAATCGCATAAAAGCTAAATAAGATAAAAATTATTAAACTATGTATTCCAATTCTCCCAATTAAAAGAGGAACAAAGACAATTTGCGGTAAGATAAGATTCAAAAACAAAAGAATAATAGCTGTCGAAGATAACCCAACTAAAATGTAAATCAATTGAACTTTTTTTACCCCGATTGAATCACGATAAGAAGCTGCTAATTTATAACAACCCAAGGCAAAACAAATAATAATAAATAAAGTATATAAAGGAAATAATGCACCTGCTTCGAATATAATTGTTTTATCTGTAATAGCGATATTTTTTATTAAATAATTTGATAGTGATAAGAGTCCAAATAATATACTTAAAATCAGCAGAAAAAATTTTACAGCTTTTTTAAGTAAAAGTTGTGAGAAATTTAAGCAAAACGACAAAAAGAAAAAAATAAGAAAAGAAGCCAATAAAAAATCCAATCTTAAAAAAAGTGAACGGAGAGAAATTCCTAAATTCTCGTTTTCCAAATAATTAACAACTGTCCAAGCTATAACAAACATCACCATTAAAAAGAATGATCTATTGATTCTATTTCGAGGATTTTTTGCCAAAACTAAAACTCCCAGTATTAAATTTAATATTATGATAATTACAATCAAAATCCAATTAAAAACCATATTTTACAAAATTTTATTTCCTTTAAATGTTTAAAACTTCTATTGCTTGTTTATAATCCTCTATGATAATATAATAACATAATGGATGCTAAAGAAAAAATTAAAAGAGTGGATTACAATATTGAATACGCCCACATCTATACAGACAAAAAGTTTGGGGTAGAACAAAAAAGAAGCATTGAAATACTTAAAGATACTGTCAGAAAATTAAAGCGATTAAATAAAAGTTATGTTTTGAGTATTTTGATTGACGAATATAATCCGAGTAATCCTATATTAAATATCAAGGAGTTTTTATCTGATCTAAAAAAATTTGATGCCAGTCCTGATTTCGTTTGTTTTGAATCTAAGTTGGCGCACGACTACAAAATATTATTAAAAGAAATGGAAGACCCTCTACGAAAAGAATATACAAAATATATAGAAAAACATAAAAAAATTCCCTGTTCGTTTTTAATTGCCACCTGGTATTTAAAAAGATTGGGATTTTTAATAGTTGACAAAAAAGATTTAAATTATTTAGGTAAAAACTCTAAAAAAACTTTTGTGGCAAAAAAAATCATCACCATTTTGCCAAAAAGATACCAAAAAATAGAAGCGAGGGGATTAGAGATTATTGCTTCTACTCGTTTTAAGAAACATATAAATAATATACTTAATATCTTTTTTTAATAAAATTACAAAATTATAATGGATACAAAAAAGACCTTGTTAAAATTTTAACAAGGTCTTTATTCTATTTCTCTTCCTCCCATCTAATTTGACAATCGCATTTAAGGTTATCAAAAACATGGAGATTATAAGAAAGGTTATATTGCCGAATCGCTTTCATTACTGCGACATCACATTTACTACAATTATGCGGTATCGCGATCGGCAACGGTTTATCTTCAAAAGATCCTATCCGCACTGGTCCAAGATTGGCTGTCCGACGAACAACTTCAATAATAGACCAGAGCCAAGGGGGCCGAAATTTACCTGATTGGTATGCCCTCTCCATTTTTGTGCCTTCTTGGATAAAAGCACAGGAAAGCGAAACTTCATCCGACCCCTTTTCAAAAGCATAAAAAATAGTCCTTACTGCTTCCTCAATTGCCTCCTTTTCAGAAAGGCCTAAGGGTTTGAGAAATACATAGGTGAGAATACGCGCATTATGACTCTTGACCAGCTCTACTGCTTGCTCATAATCCTGACGGGAGAATCCTTTATGGATATTGACCTCTCGCACTTGATCTGTGACTGCCTCAAGACCTATGCCTATCTTTAAGAATTTAATGCCAAGCGCATTAAGAAGTGGAATAATGGTTTCTTCCTGAATGAACTCTGGTCTTGATTCCACAAATAAACCAAAAAATGTGGGATGTTTCCGAATCGCACACGCTATATCTATTTGCGTTTTTAATGGAACTTCATCTAAATTTAGAAAACTCCCGCCGTTATAAATATAGAGCCACTTGGGCTCATGAGAACGACTTGAAACTTCCGCCATTTTATAAAGTCCCACCAAGTCTTTATCTGAAAAATTCCACTTGGTGTTTACCTCCTTTAACTTATTACCAAAACCACACATAGTGCAACCACCACTATTTTTATACCAAGCACAACCACGACCCGGTATCTCCAGAATAACTCTCGTTTGCACTTGGGTACTAAAATAGTCATAAAACTGCTCAATAGAAAAAAATTCTTCCTTACCCGAAAGCAATTTTACAAACTTTTTTACTAAACCAAGCGGTTTAATCCATTTTGCAACCTCTCCTGCTAAACTTATTAACACAAGATACCTCCTTCCCTACATGTTTAAAATTTTTGCCAATACTTTCTCGCCGAGTGCGCTAATAAACTTTCCGATGATCTTTCCGCTTAGTTTCCCAAAGGGGTTTTCCCTGATCACAAGTACTCCGTAATTTAGTGAACCTGGATCTTCAATATAATTAGGTAAAGCCCTGACTATTGAAAATCCTTCCCTTTCATATATACGGATCCCCATATCTATGCTGTACCCCCGCTGTTTTTTAATTATATAATCTTCAGGCGAGATATTAGCATATTGGAAATATTCCGGCATTCTAGCTCCAAGGTAAACAGCTCTGATGTTTTTTTGAAGCACTAATTGAGCTGCCCTAATCATTAATCTAGTAGATATGTTAGAGCCCTGAAACTCTTTTTTAACTGCTAAACCAATACCGTAAAGATCTGTCCCATTTGGTTGGTGGGTGGTGCGGATGGTCCCGAAATCGGTAATCTCATTCCAACTGAAATTTCTGCCTTCCCATTCGGCATAATTTATCCGTTGGGTGAAAACAGAACCGATTACTTGATCCTCGACCACAGCCACTATCTGGCCTTGAGGGAATACTTCAATACGAGATCGGAACATCTCCTCATTAGCGGGGAACCCTGACCAAACCTCTGCATCAACACGCAGAAGATCAGGCACATCGTCTTGTTTTGCTTGTCGAATTTTTACTTTCATCTTTCTCTCTCTTTCATTCTTTTTGTTTATATAAATTTTTTTTTAAAGATCAATTTATT
>CAYLHU010000012.1:0-15087 GCA_964383715.1 uncultured Candidatus Saccharibacteria bacterium | reverse complement strand
TAAGATTGCCAGAGATATTTGGAGATAAAATTTTCGTTGTTAAAGACAGAATGAATTCTCGAAAAGGGGACTTTCACATAGACATTTGGTTTCCTTCCCGCCAAGAGGCCTTAGAATTTGGCTCAAAGCTCACCAATATGGATGTCTTTTATGACTAAAACATAAATTTATTTAGTTTATTTTAGAAACAAAAAATCTGCGGTTGCGTAGATTTTTTATTTCCCCTCATTTTTAATTTTTCACTTTTCATTTTTCACTTCCAATGTGTGCCCGGGGAGGGACTCGAACCCTCACGGAGAAACCTCCAATGGATTTTAAATCCACACTGTCTACCATTCCAGCACCCGGGCGATTCAAGACGTTCATAATTGAGTTGCGCGAATATATAAAGCCCTGTCCCAATAGTTTTAAAATTTGAGGCCGAGACGGGAATTGCACCCATGTATACTTCTTTTGTCCCGATAGTTTTAAAATTTGAGGCCGAGATGGGAATTGCACCCATGTATACTTCTTTTGTCCCGATAGTTTTAAAATTTGAGGCCGAGATGGGAATTGCACCCATGTATACTTCTTTTGCAGAGAAGTGCCTTAGCTGCTTGGCTACTCGGCCATAAAAATTTTAAAACTATCGAGGATTCTCGATTTTATTCTTAAATAAAATCGGAACAGAGAAGTGCCTTAGCTGCTTGGCTACTCGGCCATAAAAATTTTAAAACTATCGAGGATTCTCGATTTTATTCTTAAATAAAATCGGAACAGAGAAGTGCCTTAGCTGCTTGGCTACTCGGCCACGCCATTGATTAAGAATCATTTTCCTCTATTTTTGAATCCCTTAAAACCTCTTCTATCCTTTGGGCCTCCTTTAATTCTTGGTCTTCTAAAAATCTCATCTTAGGTAAATGTCTAATACTCAATCTCTTGTTCAAATCTTGTCTCAAATTATGAACCTCCCTTCCTAAGATATTCAAGACCCTCTTTATTTCTATGTCCGGGAAGACCGAAATAAAGACCTTTGCCTCCCGCAAGTCCTTTGTCGTCTCAACTTCGCTAATTGTTACCAAGATATTTTTAGGTAAAGAAATATCCCTCAAAATAACCCGACCCAATTCCCTTTTTAAAAGTTCGTTAATTTTATCAATTCTTTGAGGCATTGATGTTTAAAGATATTTTTTCTCTTTTTCTTTCTTGAAAACAACCAAAATATCATTTTCCTGAATATCCGTTTCTCCTTGAAATAAAATTCCGATTTCTTTTCCTTTGCCGGCGGAAGGAATTTCTCTTTTTTCCTGTTGGATACTTTTAATTCTGCCTTCCCCGATAATTTCCCCATCTCTGACAACTTCGGTTAAGGTCTCTTTAGTTATACTCCCTTCAAGGATTCTCCCTCCGATAATCTGCTCCTTTTTCTTTTTCTTGAAAAGAGCAATAATTTTAATTTTACCCAAGTCAACTCTCTTTATTTCAGGAGAAAGCATTTTCTCCATTGTCTTTTTTACTTCGTCAACTAATTCATAAATTATATCAAAGATTTTTGGAGAAATATTTTTTTGATGGCTGAAAAGCTTGGCACTGTTATCCAATTTAACCTTAAACCCGAAGATTCTCGCTTCACCGCTTTCAGCTAAATAAATATCCGAGGCATTAATGTCACCTGTCTCACTCTTGATTATTTTTAAAATTACATCTTCTTGAGAAATGTTTTCTAAAATATTTTTGATAGCTCCTAAAGAACCTAAAAAATCTGCTTTTATGATGATTTTTAAGACCTTCTTATCCTCGGGAACAGAAGATTCTTTTTCTCTATTTTTTTTCTCTATTTGGTTTATTTCTTTTTGGGCTGTTTCAACATCGGAAAACACTCCAAATGTCTCACCAACTTGTGGGACACTTTCAAACCCCGATATTTGGGCAGGTTGAGAGGGTAAAACTTCTTTTAATAATTTCCCCTGAAAATCAATTGCTTTTTTGACTTTCCCTCTCGCCGAAGCGGTGGCTAAAATATCGCCCTCCCTTAATACCCCGTTTCTTACCAATAAAGTGGCAATAGGACCCTTTTGAGAATCCAAAGAGCTTTCAATAACTATTCCCTCCGCCTTGCCGGAGAAATCCGCTTTCAATTCCTCCACTTCGGCTAAAATTAAAATTGTTTCTAATAAATCCTCTATCCCTTGACCTGTTTTGGCGGAAACAAGAACCGAAGGAACTTTACCTCCCAATGACTCAACTAAAATATCGTTTTGCTTCAACTCTCCCTTCACCTTATCGGGCTGGGCCTGCGGTTTATCGATTTTATTTAAGGCGACAATCAAGGGGATTTTTGCCCCTTTTATAGCTTCAATAACTTCCTTTGTCTGGCTTTTCACTCCCTCGGACGCATCAACAACTAAAATAGCGATGTCGGCTAATTTTGCCCCCCTTATCCTCATTGCCGAAAAGGCCTCGTGGCCCGGTGTATCTATAAAAGTGATTTTTCTTTGCCTATCCGTACTCTTTGGTGAAGAAGGGTTGCCAACCTCAACTTCGTAAGCCCCAATATGCTGGGTAATCCCCCCTGATTCTTTAAGGGTAATTTTAATTTCCTTTTTTATCGCTTCAAGTAAGCTTGATTTGCCGTGGTCAATATGCCCCAAAAAAACCACCACCGGAGACCTAACCGCTTTCTCCTCGTTTTTCACATTTTCTTTTTTTTCTTTATTTTGTTTGGACATAATCTTCAACCATTATAATAATTGATTTTCCCTTTTATTGCAAGAAAAAAGCGTCTGGCGTCAAACACCACACACTTAAAAATTACAGGGGTCAGACCCCTGTAATTTTCAATTATTTTTCGCTTTCTTTCTCCTCTCCTTCAATATCTATCTCTTTTTTAATTTCTTTGAATTCGTTCTCAACCGCTTTCAACCTTGCCCTGCTAATTTTAATAAGTTCAACCGCTTCTTTTACCTTCTTCAGCCCTTCTTCTATGTCAATTCCCTCCTGATTGTCAAACCAATCAGTAACTTCGGATAAACGTTTCAAATTGCTATTTAAATTTTTGCTATCTAATTTCTCTTTTGATGACATAATTTTTTGCTATATTTTTTTATTTATATTTTTAACCTTTGAAATAATTGTCCCGTCCATCACCCTTAGGTTTATTTCCTTTCCTATTTCAGTATCTTCTACCTGCCTTATTATTTTTCCGTCACATCTGGCAATGCTATAACCGAGCATTAATTGTCTTTCCGGGTTATGTGAATTAACGACTTTTTCGACATATTCCAATTGCTTAACGGTTCTGAATAATACTGCCTTAAATCCAGAAAAGGACTTAATAATTGAATCCCTCAAATTAATTTTAACATTTAATAAAACATTCTGGAAACCCCCTAACGAAACCTTTAGTTTATTTTCAATTTCCTTATACTTATCAAAAATTGAATCACAATACCCGCGTATAATTTCTACTAACCGATTTATAAAATTACGAGCGCTATTCAAGACACCCTCATAACTGTCGACCACATCTCTTTCATATCTTTCCAAAAACAAAATGGCTTGTTTCCAAGAATCAGTCAAGGCAGTCGCTGCGATGCTGGGAGTAGAAACCGCAAGGTCAGCTGTTAGTCCTACGAGAGAAACATCTTTGTGATGACCTATGGCGGCAATTACCGGTGCCGGAAAATTAGCCACCTCCCTAACCAATAATTCGTTATTAAAAGCCAACATTGATTCTAAAGAACCTCCACCTCGCATAATAACTAAGACCTCAATATCCTCTTTTTTAAATATTCTAATCGCTGATAAAAGGTCAGAAACCGCCGTTTGTCCTTCAACTCGGGAATCAATAATTTTAACCTTAAAACCGAACTTTCCTAAATTATTAGAGAAATCCGCTATAACCGCCCCCTTCAAAGAAGTAATTACTCCTATTTTTTGAGAATAAGCCGGGATTGGCCGCTTTCTTTCTTTGGCAAAAAATCCTTCTTCAAATAATTTTTTCTTTAACTTTTCGTATTCTTTTTTCAATTTTCCCTCTCCGGCATATTCAACTACTTCGGCAACAAAAGAAAATCTTCCCGAAGGCGGATATATTTCGGGAGAACCGGAGGCAATAATTTTCAATCCCTCCTTTAATTCAATCCCATACAACTGATACCTCGATTTCCAGATTATACAATTGATTACACTTTTGTCTTTTTCGTCTTTCAAAGAAAAATAAGCATGGCCGGTAGGGCCAAACTTAATTTCACTAACCTCGCCGATAATTTTCGCCCCAAAACCTTTCAACCCTTGATTTACGATTTTGAGATAATCCGAAACCGAAAGGGTCTTCTCGTCTTTTTCTTGATATTCTTTATTCCCCTCCATAATTATTTAAAATCTTCCTATTTTCACTACCTTTTTATTTGTTTAAAATTGACTGATTAATTTAAAATTTAAAAAGATACCACCCCCCAACTCTTGACGGAATATTAGGATTTGCTATAATGATAACGCGAGTGGGGAACCATTCGTTATCAACTGCCCGTTGCAAAAGACGGGCTTTTTATTATCGCTTTCTTTCGATAAAACACTTTAATTTTTTAAAATCTATATATTTATTACTATTTTTAATTAATTCTTTAGAAATATGATGTTTTGTGGAAATTACTATAATTATTTTACTTTTCGTTTTTAATTTCCGAATTAAATAATCGAAGTCGCTATCACCCGAAAATAAAACCAAGGTATCGAATTTATCTAACATTTCTAAAACATCAATGGTAATTTCAACATCAAAGTTTGCTTTCCTTATATCTCCTCTTTCAATTTCGGGAGCTTTTATAATTTTTAATGGTTTCGTAATTAATTTGTATCCATTCTTTTTTAGAAAGACAAAAAACTTATTTTGATTGCTTGTATTATGAGCGACGCAATAATTTCGAATCTCGACTAATCTTTGATTATCAAACAAATTTCTTAATTTAATATAGTCAATCCACCAACCCAAGGACTTTACCGAGCTTTCCAGATTAGCAGCGTCTATTATTACCAAGGTTTTCCCTCTCAAGTATTTAGAAATCATATTTATTAAAACAATGTTTTGTTTTAGTGGAGACATTCATCTGAGGCCAGTAGATCTCTCTATCAAAACTACTAAAATTGATTGGTTAAAATTTATAGGTTGCCTCGCTCCTCTTTTCTATGCTCAAAACTTTAATTATTTTATCCCTGTTTATTTGATAAATTATTCTTATATTCCCTTTTCTTGCTCTGAAAATATTATTTTTCTTTTTTAACCTTTTTATATCTAATCCCTTAAAATCTTTCTCTTTTATTTTTGTCAAAATAACTCTTACTAAATTCCTTTCTTTTTTGTTCAATCTTTTTAGTCCTTTCTCTACCTTGTCCATAACTATAATCTTGAAAGAATGTCGTCAACATCGACTCCACCTTTTTTAATTTTGGTAAAATCAACCACTAACTCCCATTGTTCGTCTTCGTTAATAGGGGTTATCTTGAACAAGGGCTGAGACCTTTTAACAACAATAAAAGATTGCCCCATTTTCACCTTTTTTGCGTAATGAGACATTTTTTCTCTTAGGGACTTAAGTCCGATAATTTTTTCCATAATTTTAAGTTTAACTTTAGTTCAACTTAAGTTTAACTTATTAAAAACCCCTGTCAATAGCAGTCAGAGAGTTTTATATAGCATTAAAAATATACGAAGTTTTTTTGTAGCATAGCGGAAAAATTAGGTAGAGTAAAGGAAAAAAATTACAATTAGAAATTAAAAATTTAATAAAAATTAAGAATTAAGAATTAAGAATTATATGTGGACCTCGTGTCTTTTAGTTGCCTGCCCTTCCGAAGTCCGCGGGACGAAGGAGGGGAACCAAATTGTAAAGGAATTACAAGATTGGAGTTATTTAAAGTCAGAAACCTTTGGCACAAATGGATAATTCGCCTTTGTGTCGTGAGTAATATTAAAACTATAGTCCGGCAAACAAAAAGGTATATCTACATCGCCAACCTAAACCCAAAAGTTTAATTCAGTGTATGTATTATATAAATTAAATTTCGTATTTTTTACAAAAAGTTATCCACAGATTATCATTTTAAAACTATTGACAAATTGTTATGATACCTGTTATTATTAAATTAATAAAGAGGGACTAGGGCTTTCCTGGGCCCTCTTTTTTTATGGGAAAATTTTTAAACCATAATTTAGATATTTTTCATCTTTACTATGAAATTTTACTTTGATTATTTCAAAAGCTTTATTTTCTCTTTTTTTATCCAAAACAGAGATCCCAATAGGATAAGCAACCAAGTCCGCTATTTGTTGCCCTATTATATTTTGTGTTTTTTGATTAAAAGATAAATCTATAAACTTTGATTGAATTTCCTCTTTTTTAAATAATTTATGGTCGCTTAATCTAAAGTTTTCGTAAACCTTAGCAAGCTTTCTGTCATTGTGCATTTCCCTTGACTCAATTCTAAAAATTAATTTATCACTAGACCTGCCAAGAAACATAACCGAGCGTTCAAGTATAAATTGTAAACAAAGATTATAGGGATTGTCTGGTTCATGGTATTGATTTTTTAACTTTAATTTATTAATTACTGCTGCAATAATTTTGAAATCCAACGACTTTATTAGAATATCTAAATCATTATAGAAATTTTCTCTTTTTTTCCTATCAACCAAACAAGAAAAATCACCTTTTTGTTTTCTAATGTTATAAGAACGGAGTATAATGTCTGTCCTGCCAAAGTATTTAATTCTTAATTTATTAATACTTGGTTCAGCCACATTAGAATAATAATCTAAATCAAAAATACAACCGGCTAAAACAAACATCGGATAAGATTTATCTACTTTATCTAAACTATGGTCTCCCGATTCATCTAAAAACATTATTTTTGTCATAAATTTTATTCCCAAACTAATTTTTTCTATTTTTTATAAAAAAAGACCGGTTATTTGTAAAATCAACCCGAAAAATAAAAAAACGATTGACCATAAAACAATATTTTCAGATCTTCTTTTGTTTTTTTCGTTTAAATCTGTCCCATCTGTTATTAGTTTTTTGAAAATATTTCCTTTGTTAGTTTTTATATCAATAAACATTTTTGTTATTTAAAAGTTTTTTGAAATCTTCTTCTTTAAGTTCTTCTTTAACTCTAAAACCGGACCAAGAATGAATAGTCCTTCCGTTTATATGAGTAGCGGCAATGCCTGTGGAAGCAGTAATACCAACTTTAATCCTATTTTCTCCCAAATATTCAATATATTTATTCAACAAAAAAGTTTTACCACTTCCGGCAGGACCAGTTAAAAACACACTATAACCAAGTTTTAATATATCTAATGCTTCCTGTTGCGTCATAATTAAATCCTTTTAAACTTTTTTAAATCAATGAGCTCCTGTGGCATAATTCCGTGCTGGATTCTTGCTTGGTTTACTATCTCAAGTTTTAGTTCAAGAATACGTTTCTCAATCTTTTTTAATTTTTTTTCTTTTGTATTAACTTTTAATTCCAGTGGCTTCATAATCTTATTCCTCAATTACCAAGCTTTCATTTATGGAAGCGAAGGTGGAAAAGAAGACGAAGTATTCTTTGATTAAACCGATCCTCCTTGTGGAGGCGAAGGTAAAGATGAGATTTATCTCATCACCAGCGAACTTTCGCGAAGTGAAAGCAAGTCAAGATGAGATTTATCTCATCGCCTGCTCAAGCGAACGAAGTGAGTGCAGAGCCAAGATGAAGCGGAGCTTCATCGCCTGCGAGTGAACAAAGTGAGCTTGTGAAGATGAGATTTATCTCATCGCCAATTTTTCAATCTATTTTCTCTTCCCATTTATAACCACAATCCCAACAAAAATATTTTTGCGTAGTTTTTATTTTCGCTCTTTTTGCCTTTTCGCCCTCGCCCTTATAAGACAAAAAATCGTCTTCCCCTTCGTCTTCTTTTGTTTGTGTTGACTTACACTTAGGGCATTTTTTATTCATATCTTTATTGTTTATTTTGCCTCAATGCCTATTATTATTGAACATCATTTACTTTACTTAAGATTTTAACTAACCTATTCCAATCATCAGTTTTATGGATTCTCCCTCTTTTTATTGCGTCTTCAAGGGAACCATTTCTTAAAAAAAGGAAAAAAGATTTATCACCCAACTTTTTTTCTTCGCGGTAATATACGAAATTACTATTTTCACTAATAGCCAAATAAAGACATTTAATTCTTTTATCCAGTTTTTTTATAGAACGGAAAGCCTTTTTTACCCTTGAAATGTCGTTTTTGGTGAAAATTCCGTTGAATTTTATTTCAAAGACAGCAAAAACCTGATCGGGATAATAAAGCAAATTCTCTCGCGCTCTCTGTTTTTTCTTAAGAACTACCAAATCTAACTCGTTATGTGAACCAAAGATAAATACATCTCTATTACTCAGATTAAATCCTTCTTTTTTCAACTCTTTTATTATAAGTTCAATAGCAAGGGCGCCAATAAATTTTCTGGGGTATTTATCGGTTTTTTCTCTCATCTTTCTGTTAATATCAAGCGATGTTTTTAAAATCTTTTCTTCTGTGCTTATTTTCATGTTATTTACTTTAACTGCGTTGTCTGATTGCCTCTATTTGTTCCTTTGTTCCTATAAATTTTGTTCCGCGTGGGTCATATGTCCACCGTCCACAAAAACACTTAATCTGCCTTGACCCCTCTGAATTAATTCTGGTCTCAAACGCAGAATATGAATAAGCATACTTTCCGCGTTTTCTCGGAATCCATCGCTTGCATCGTTTGCATAAAATATGAAACATAATTAGTTAATACTCCTTTGGCCAACCTCGCTGGCGCACCATCTTTTATCTCGTTTTATCAGATTCCAATTATCAAGAAAATATCCCATTTCGTGATCCATATTTCCGAGATATACTTTATCATTTCTAAATTTTATATTCACTCGATACCGTTTACCGTGACCAACTTCCAAAATTGCTTTTTCGTGTACTTTCTTTTCAACTTCGTGAAATGGCAAAATTAAAAAATTGCTTTTCTTTTCGCCGTGCAAAACAAAAATATAATAAATATTGCCGTTGCTGTGGCGCTCAAATGATACTTTGCGAATATCAAAAACATAAGTGTCAAAACTATTAAGATTTGAAGTTTTGACCTGAATACCAAACAATTGATTTTCTTTGACTGCCACAATGTCCATTCCCACATCTACGCTCATTATGCTGGCATTAAAACCACGAAAAAGCAACTCACTACACACCAAATACTCGCCACCTTTGCCGGTAAATCCACCGGCAATAACAATTTTTTCTTTTTCCTCTTTTTCCGCTTCAATTATCTTTGGTGTTTCTTTAATTTCTTTTTTGTTCGGATTGAGCGCAAAAGTTCCGGGCGCGGTTTTAATAAAATCCGAGCCTTCAACTTTGTTTTTGATGTCTACCGTAATCTGTGCGTTCATTGACGCTTCCGGTGTTGCGCCTTCCGTTTCCAATATGCCGGATTCTAAAGCCATCCGAGTGATTTCGGTATAGTGCAAAGGTGTTCCTGCCTTTTTTAATATTTCAATTGCTGATTGTTTAAATGTGTTCATATTGTTTTAACTGATGATATTGTGTTTTTTAAATATTTCTAGAAAAGTAGGTGTTGCAAATCCGAAAGAATAGTTAGCATTTAAAGTTTCAATAAACGCTTTTTCCTTATAAACTTTTAATTGTTTTGCGCCTTCTTCAGAAATTACATTTTCTCGTTCATTAATTCTTATTGATTTGAATCCTTTGACGATAGAAATGATTTTTCCGGTTTTGATATCAAAAATCGGACCACCACTATTACCCGGGTTAAAAGCGAGGGTAAATTCATATAAATAATTTGTCGCGGAAGTTTGGTATCTACAATTAACAACGCCCTGATCTGTCCGAAGCAAAATATTTCCAATCAAAGGCTTATTTATATCTCTTTCTTGAAATTCAAGCTTACAAAGCGGGTATCCAAGCACTCCGACCTCCGAACCGATTGGTAAAAATTCTTTTGATGTTCTTATAAAATCATTTCTATCAGCGAATATTCGGTCACCGACTTGATAAAACTCGTCATCCAAATAAATAACAGCAAGATCGATATCGGGATAGGCAAATATCTCTTTATCTAATTTTGGTTCAAAAATTCTACAGTGCAAATTATTATCATCGTCATGTCTTAAAAGATAATATTTATCACCGTCTTGATGTTCAGCAAGTTTGCCCTTTCCTGGGTCGTTTATAACATGCGCGGCCGTGACATATCTGTTTGGGGCGGCAATAAAGCCCGAACCTAGAGTAATCCAGTTTATGCATTCTTGTCCACCGATTTTAGTTTTTCTACCACGAACAATAATATAGACAGATTTTTTTAACCATTTAACACATTCGGAAAACGAGTGAAAATTTTCCGGTCTTTTTAGAGGTTTTGGCCCTTGATATTTTTTGTTCCTTTTCTTATTTTTAGACATATTTTAACTCTGAATTATCGAAATATATTTATTTGCTTTTTCTCGCCATCAGTAAAATCTTGGTAAAAAATCAAATTTGGATTTGGGTATGTTTTTGATCCCATATCACACATTTTTGACTTTATAAAATTATTGTAAGTATCTTTTGCATTATTGTTATCTAGTAAAAAATCCATGACGCATCCACTTATAACATCAGCAACTTCAATACCGGGATTACTCGCTGAAATTTTGGTTATGTCGATTTGTTCTATTTCGCAATCTTTAGCAATATTTTCCCATTCACGATCCAAATATTGAGGTGTATCAATTAAGTATTTGTATTCTTGCGAGTCTTCATTTTTCACAAGCGCATTTCTAGAATTTTCTATATGAACCTTTTCAAAATAATTAAAAAACAATTCATTTTTTGCCGAGTTTATAATTTTGGTTTTAATCTTGTCGGTTAAAGCCTGCCCGCCAGTTGAAACTGGGACGGCAGAGATAGCATTAATTATATTGTAGCTTCTTGCTTGAAAATGTTGGGGCTTCGTTATTGTTATATAAACAGAGAATTCTACTCCAAAAATATTTTTAAATTTCTCAACATTCTTTCTAAATTTTCCCCATTTTAATTCTTTGACACCTGTTTCGTGTTTAGAAAAAATGACTTCTTTCCTAAGCAGATCATAGTTTTCTGGAGTAATTCTAACCCACGAACGAATGTAATAATCCCCCTCATTCCATTTTCCGCTTTCATCTGAAAAGATTAAATATTTCATAATTCACCATTAAAAGCTTTTGATAAAACAGAAGGCATTAAGGCGGTAGTTATTAAAAATTGTTTTGACCTTTCTTTTCTTATCTCCTCTTTTTTATTTTCAATTAAATCCATATGGTCAATAATTTTTTGTTGTTCCGTGATTGGTTCTGGAAAAGAAAATACTAATTTCTTTATTTTGTCTTGATTAAAAATGGGTAATGTAGTTGCGGGGCATAAACCTCTTATCGCAGAGTAATTTGCTTTAAACCAATAATAAGCAAACTTGGGCAAAATGCTTTTCTTGAATCTTATTCCGGTAATTTGTTGATTGGAAGTTGCCTCGTTTTTTAAAATTCCTACTTTCCCAAGAGTTGCGCCAATTCCAATAAATAAAACTGTCCCGGCTTTATAAATTTTTACCTTTCCGTCATCAATCGCGAGTTGAGAAATTTTGCGATATGAATTTTCAAGATATATCTGCCCCTTAAAATCAGAAGGAGTGAACCAATTTAACTCTTCTTTAAAGTATTTTTGCTCACCCGACGGTGGGGTTGTTCCCGTTTTAATTTCTTCAATTAAATTACCTATTTTGTCTTTTTTCCAATCTGTATCGCTAAATATTTTACTTAAAGCAGAAGGCACGATAGCATTAACCGCTTTTTCAATATAATCTTCTGTGCTGATAATTGATTTCGTGCGCTCCTCAATCTCCTTAATTTTTTTAATAATTCGCTTTTGTTTAGGAAGTGGTGGAAGCGGGATTTCAAGAGATAAAAACAAGGGCTCACGAACACGACTCTGTGCAGACCCTTTAAATTTACTTTTAAAAAAATCAAAAACAACAGAATTTCTTAAAATATAATTCAGATAATCAGACAAAATTAAATTATAATCAATTTCAAACACTGGCATATCACCAGTAACTATTGCTCCATCTAAGTTTTGAGGAATAAGGCCAAAAGCACCATCTGGCAACCCTAAACGAGAATAAATAAACCAACCAGCTTTTACCTTAGTTTGTTTTTTTGTTCCAATTAATTCGCCACTTTTTTCTTCTCTTAAAATTATATTGCCATTTTTACTAACTGTAATTTGTTTATAAATAACGTCTTTTTGAATATCAAAGGTGTTTTTTATCTGTTTTAATACAGTTGACAGTTTTACTTTTTTGTAATCGCTTTTCATAATTATTTGATTAAGCCTTTGATTTCCGAAAGTAATGTAGCGATTATTTTTTCCGATTCTTCAATTTTGGCAATCAATTCTTCTGGCGGAAGATGTTCAAATTCTGCTTTTTTGTTCGGATTTTTTATATCAAGGTTATAATTATTTTTGACGATTTCTTCTGCCGGCACAATCCATGAGTGTTCAGTCAATTCCTTCTTCTCCCATAATTTCTTTGCTTCCTTAAAATATTCGCTTTTTATTGGTTTTGTCTTAGAAAAATTTTTCCGCCCATCGGGCAATGGCATTTCATAATACCAAATTTCTTTTGTTGGTCCTGTTTTGTCAAAGAATAAAATGTTTGTCGGAATGTTCGTATAGGGCGCAAAAGAGCCGTTCGGCAGGCGGACGATGTGATGTAGATTAAATTGTTGGAGCAATTCTTTTTTGGTGTTTACATAACTTTGATCGTCTGTTTTGAAAAGCACACCCTCGGGAAAAATAATCGCGCATTTTCCGCCGTCTTTAAGTGAGCGCAAACAATGTTGCAAAAACAGAATCTCTGTCTGTGCAGATTGATACGGAAAATTTGTTTCAACGCCACGCACGGTTCCGGCAAATGGCGGATTCGTGAGAATAATATCGTATTTTTCGGTGAGATTGAAAAGATTGATTGAAAGCGTGTTCATTTTTCGAATATTGGGGGTAGCGATGCCGTTCAGCATCATATTCATTGTTCCCAAAATAAACGGCAAGGATTTCAATTCTTTTCCATAAAAAGATTCTTTTTGTAAAAATTCTTTGTCTTTTGTGTTTTTTTCTTGCGGACGCATAAAATGATATGCCTCGGTCAAGAATCCGGACGGGCCATTACAAGGGTCATAAATAGTTTGTCCAATTTTTGGCGATATCATTTCCGTCATAAAACGAGCAATAACGCGCGGAGTGTGAAATTCAGCAAGCGGTTTAATATCTGACGACTTCATACGAGCAAAAAGACCTTCGTAAATACTGGAAACGGCGAAAGAATCTTCGTCGCCAAAAAAGTCCACACTAGCCAGCACATCTACAACTTCACGGAGTAAATAGCCGTCTTCCATTCGGTTTTGTGTATTGTTGAAAATTTCTGCGATAATTTCTTTAGTTCGATTGCCGGAAAGCTTGCGAAGGTACGGAAAAAGTTTTGTTTGCACAAATTCCAAAAGATCTGGTCCTGTGATATAGGTATCTTTGCCAGTCCATACACTCCAGCGATATTCATTATCAATATTGCGATTGTAGATTTTTCCTTCAAATGTCGCCTTAGCCTCATATTCGTTTTCTATTTCTTCATATACTTTCAAAAACAAAAGCCACGAAAATTGCTCAATATACTGCAAAGCACCCGTTGTTCCCGGGTCTTGACGCATTTTATTGCAAGTACTCCATAATTTGTTTGATATTGAATCGTTTGCCATAATTTATTTCTTGTTAATTTGCATAAATTTTTTCCTGTAAGCGGTCTACATTTTGGCGAAGTTTTTGCGGATTGCCAAAAGCTTTTTGCGAATACATAAAACCGGGCATTGGATAAACATCAAAAACATTGGCTTTTGTAATTTCTGTCACCCCGTTTTCTTGATATTTCAAAAGCAACCCATTAACAATTTTTTGCTGTTCATTTGAGAGACTTTTCAAAAATACTTGTTCGCGATTTAAGACAGCATCGGTTCTTTCTTTTCGTGAGTGCAGATTTTCGCCAAATCCAAGATTCGCCAAAAGATCATATTCATCGGCTTCAGTATTGTTGGTTATTTTAGCAAGCATACGAATATTAATGCCCTGATTTTCCAATTCAGCAATAAGCTCGTCTCTGGATTCTTGCTTGATCCATTGTGATTTTAAGTCGTCGGTAGTTTTAACAACTTTTCCAATTTCTTCCTTGGAATAAGCGACGTACTCTTTAAGTGTTAGTCTTTTGCCTAAAATATCAACTTCAAACATCATTTCGTCTTCAATAAAAACGGTGAGTCCGTGAACTTTTATTGGTGGAACTGGTTTTTTCTGGGCAACAAGCTCGATTTGAATTTGTTCTTTGTCGCTTGTTTGTGTTTCAATTGTAATTTCCCTGTGCTTGAAACCATCTGCCGTCACATAGAGTTTTATTTTTCCTTCCGGAATATTGGAAAAGCTAAATTCGCCACTAGCGCTTGTTCTTGTTTGCGTTTGCTCATTTGGCGACAATTGAATTGTTATCAAAGCATTTTCAATAGGAGCGAGCGAATCTTCCTCAACAACGATTCCATTAAGAAAATTTATTTTGGGCGTGTCTGGTTTGATTTCTGGCTTGCCTTCGATCCATTCGTCAATCAATCTCGTGGCATTAGTATAATCAATTACTCGATACCAAAATTTGCCTTTTTCTTTTGAAATACGACTGCCTCGCCCCATAATCTGTTTGAAAACTATTGGCGAGCGTATCGGCTTCATAAAGACAATATTTTGAACTGTGGGAGCATCAAAACCAGTAGAGAGTAAATCAACCGTAGTGGCGACAACCGGAACATTTTGCGCCTGATCTTGAAAGGTTTTTAGAAGTGCTAATGAGTCAGTTTCTTCTGAGACAATCCGAATCGCATAATTTGGAAAGCCAAGATAAGAAAAATAATTTTGCAAATGTTTTGCGACTTCGCCGGCATGCTCCATGGTTACGCAAAAAACA
>CAYLHU010000011.1:0-16200 GCA_964383715.1 uncultured Candidatus Saccharibacteria bacterium | reverse complement strand
AATTCTGAAAATTGGCGGAGGAGGTGAGATTCGAACTCACGGGGCGGAAACCGACACGGCTTTCCAAGCCGCTCCGTTAAACCACTCCGGCACCCCTCCAGATAGATGATTGTAAACAATCATCTATTATTGATAATTAATAATTAATAATTGAGAATTGAGAATTGAGAATTGAGAATTGAAAATTGAAAATTCACTTTTAGATCTTCATTCCTCTCAAGACCTTTATTCTTTCTTCTACTGGCGGATGAGTTAAGAATAACTTTGTGAACCATTTTTTGGACTGCTTACCCCGAAAAGGAGAAGCAATAAAGAGATGGGCCACAGAATTGTCAACCCGATTGATTGGAGTTTGATCGGAGGTTATTTTCTCCAAGGCCCGAGCCAGCCCCTCCGGATATCTAGTCAATAATGCTCCTGAAGCATCGGCTAAAAACTCCCTTTTCCGGGAAATAGCCAAGCGAATCATTGAGGCAGCCAAAGGAGCTAAGATAGCCGCCACTAACCCTAAAATTAAAAGAATAATACCACTATTCCCCTTAGAATCCCTTTTCCCCATCCCTCCATAAAAACTCACTCTTAAAAACAAATTGGAAACCATAGCTATCGTCCCCACCAAAATAACTGTCATTGTTTGAAGAAGCATATCTTTATTCCCAATGTGGGATAATTCATGGGCGATTACTCCTTCTAATTCAGCTCTTTCCAATTTCTCCAAAAGCCCGACCGTGACTGCGATGACCGCGTGGTCTTTATCCCGACCGGTGGCAAAGGCGTTTGGTTGTTCTTCGGGCAAAATATAAATTCTAGGCAAGGGAATCCCAGCCGTGATACAAAGATTTTCAACTAAGCGATAAAGTTCTGGATTATCCTCTTTTTTTATGGGTTGAGCTTTGGTTTTTGCCAAAACCAACTTGTCGGAATACCAATAACTACCAAAACTCATTGAAACACTGATAATCACGGCAATAATCAGAATTACCGGACTATCAAGTAAATAACTAAAAAGCCAACCAAGAAAAATAATAAAAATCAAAAAACCGCTCACTAAAAACCAAGTTCTGCGAATATTAGAATCTGCTTGAGAATATAAGGTCATAAGAATGACTAATTAACCTAATTTCTAATTATTCTAATCAACAACCAATGTCTAACGACAAAACACCTAAAGAATAATTAGATATTAAACATTTAAAAATTAGGGTCAAAGAAGATTCTCTTCTTTTCTACCTTCGCTAACACTTGGGATTTGATTAGATATTAGAAATTAGAAATTTACACGAGGGGTTTCTCGTACTTCGGCTTCTCCTATTTCAAACAATTCCATTTTCTTGAAGTTAAACAACCGGGCAATTATGTTAGAAGGAAAACTTTCAATTCTGATATTCAAGTCGCGGACATTGCCATTGTAAAATCTCCTTGATGCTTGAATCTTATCTTCGGTGTCGCGAAGCTCTCTTTGTAATTCCAAGAAATTTTGAGAGGCCTTTAAATCGGGGTAATTTTCCGAAACGGCAAAAAGGGATTTTAAGGTATCGCTCAAAGCGTTTTCAGCTTTAACTTTTTCTTCCACTTTTTGGGCTCCCATCGCCCTTGTCCGAGCTTCGGTCACTCTCTCTAAAACATCTTTTTCATGAGAGGCATAACCCTTAACCGCCGAGACCAAATTAGGAATTAAGTTATATCGTCTTTTCAGTTGGACATCAATATCAGACCAGGCCTCCTTCCCCCTATTTTTCTTTACTATGAGTCCATTATAGGTCCCGCCTACCCACAGGGCGACTAAAACGATTATAATTAAAATTATGTAGATAATTGACATATAATTAATTTTTATTATTTTTTCGGACGACCTTTATCGCTTTACCCAAAGTGAATATATGACGGGGTCTAACCCAATCATACTGACGGGGTCTAACCCCGTCATATTTATTTTGGGAAAGTTGAAATTAATTTACTGATTATTGAATAACGACCTTCAATTTTATATTTCAAAAGTTTCCAAATAGTTAAAAAATCACCAATTTCGGATTTAAAACTTTCAGGCCCGGTAAATATCTCCATTCCCTCCTTAGCTAAATTCTTAAAATAATTATTAACAATCTCATATTTCCCTTTCCGCCTAAGATAATCTACAATCTCCTTGAACTCTCCTCTGTCTAACCAAATCCCCTCGCAAAGATTACAAACATCAACCGATATTTTAGAATCGCCATATTTAACTTCGTAGAGAGGAACTGAACAAGAAGGACAAACCTTTCGGCTTTGAGAAACCTTAAACTTTTTTTCGTCCTGCCAAAGGTCAATATCGACCCAATTCAAATCCCTGTCTTTCTCATCTTTCGCCTGTCTTAATTTGTCTTTGTCAAACCAAATCCCAAGACATTTGGGACAATAATCTATTTCCACTTCATTAAAGATGGTCTTATTCAATTCAATTTTACAAGATGGACAAAACATATAAATAAAATGTCTAATTATTACAGATTTATTATATCAAAAACCCCCGCATAAACAATAGCGGGGATTTCAAATAACATTCGGATAAACAGGTTTAATAGTCCATTCCGGACATTCCCCCTCCCATTCTTGACATATCAGGACTTTTTTCTTTTTCTTCATCGGGCAAGTCAGTTACCACAGATTCAGTCGTCAAAAGCATAGCTGCTCCAGAAACAGCGTTTTCCAAAGCCGACCTAACGACCTTAGTAGGGTCTACTATCCCTGCTTGCATTAAGTCCTCATACTTTAACTCTTGAGCGTTAAAACCATAATTATTTTTGCCCTTTTTAACCTCCTCTACCACTACTGACCCTTCGGCTCCAGAATTTTCAGCGATTATTTTAAGAGGTTCTTGGAGCGCCTTTTTCAAAATCAAAAGCCCTGTTTTTTCATCACCCTTTAATTTCATTTCATCTAACACAGAAGAAGCTCTTAAAAGAGCCACCCCCCCACCGGGGACAATCCCTTCCTCTATTGCCGCTTTTGTTGCCGATAAAGCGTCTTCCGCTTTGTGTTGACGAGCTTTTTGTTCAACCTCGGTCGGAGCTCCAACTTTAATAATCGCCACTCCTCCCGATAATTTCCCTAATCTTTCTTGGAGTTTTTCTTTATCAAAATCAGAAGTGCAAAGAGAAATCTCTTTTCTTAATTGGTTAACTCTTTTTTCAACACTTTCTTTCGAACCCTTCCCGTTTATTATAGTTGTGTTTTCTTTAGTAGAGACAACTTTTCGGGCGTTGCCTAAAGAACTTAATTCCGTACTTTCTAATTTTATTCCCTTCTCTTCAGAAATTACCTGCCCACCGGTCACAATAGCAATATCTTCCAATATGTCTTTTCGCCTATCCCCAAATCCGGGCGCTTTCACAGCCAAAACATTTAAGACCCCCCTCAATTTATTAACCACTAATGTTGCCAATGCGTCACCTTCAATTTCGTCGGCAATAATTACAACTTCTTTTCTGCCAACTTTGGCAACTTTTTCCAAAACAGGTAAAATATCTTGAATAGACGAAATTTTCTTGTCAGTAATCAAAATATAAGGGTCTTCTAAAACAGATTCCATTTTTTCCGGGTCAGTCACCATATAAGGGGAAACATAACCTTTGTCAAATTGCATTCCCTTGACAACTTCCTTAGAAAGACCAAATGTTTTCGACTCTTCGACAGTCACCACTCCATTTTCTCCGGCTTCCTTTATAACTTCGGCTATCAGGTTGCCCATTTCCTTATCCTCGGCTGAAATTGTCGCCACTTGGGCAATTTCTTCTTTGCCGGCTATTTTTTTAGATAATCTTTTCAACTCTTGAACAACAGCATTAGATGCCTTTTCAATCCCTTTTCTTAAAGCCAAAGGGTCCGCTCCGGCCGTGACATTTTTCAGCCCCTCGGCAATCAAGGCCTGAGACAAAACAACCGCTGTTGTTGTCCCGTCACCAGCCGCTTCGTTTGTTTTTGAAGCAATTTCTTTAATAATTTCGGCTCCCAAGTTTTCAACCTTGTCTTTCAATTCAATCTCTTTGGCGATACTGACGCCATCATTAGTGATAGTTGGAGGGCCAAAACCTTTGTCCAAAACAACATTTCGCCCCTTAGGTCCTAAGGTGACCTTAACGGCGTTGGATATTTTATCGACTCCTGCTTTTAAACTTCGGCGAGCCGACTCTGAATATTTGATTTGTTTAGCCATAAATAGTTAAATGTTTAATTTCTAATTACTCTAATTTCTAATCAATTCCCAATGCCCAAAAATCTAATGTCTAAAATATTAACTACTGAATAATTGATTATTGATTAGGTTAATTAGTCATTAGGTTAATTAGTCATTAAGCTATTTTGGAATTTATTCCAAAATAGCTAAGATATCTTCTTCCCGAGCGATTAAATAGTCCTTGTCTTTAATTTTTATTTCATTGGGACCATACTTAGTAAAAAGAACCACATCGTTTTTCTTAACTTCCATTGGCACTCTTTTCCCGGATGAGGAAATTTTTCCCGGACCTACGGCGATAACCTTGCCTTGCTCTGGCCTTTCTTTTTCAATTGTTTCGGGAAGAAAGATTCCCGATTTTGTTTTTTCTTCTTGACCAATTGATTCAATAACAATATGGTCAGAAAGCGGTTTTATTTTCATATTTTTTATTTTTAATTTTTTGACCTTTTACAATTATCAAGAAGTTTTAATTTAAAAATTAAAACTTCCAAAAAAGATTTTTGAAAAAATCTTGCCTATGAAAGCTTGATTGCTAATTATAACCTTCAATATTTCTCTTGTCAAATATTTTGATTTAAACTATATCAAAAAAGGAGTGATCTATTAATAAAGAACACTCCTTTTCAATTCATATGGGGTTTATCCCCGAAGAAAAACTCAGGCCACTTGACTTGAATCTCTCTCAACTCAAGTTTTTGCTTTAGCTCACGGTCGTGGGTAACTACGACATCTCCTTTTTGGGCAATGCGGATAATAAAATCATCCGCCGTTTCCCTCGTAGAGCTAAAAATGATTTTTAATCCTCTTACTTCTCTACGACGAATTTTCTTCGCCGTATCCATTTGGGAATCAAAAACCAAATTTACTATTATTTTGTTGCCCATTGATAATAAGAGTGGGTTTTTCAAAATAATATTAAATACTTTTTGTCGCGCTTCCTTTAAGCTAATTTCGCCTTGTTTAACTTGGTCAAGACAACCAAGCCAACCAGCGAAATTATAAGCATCAACAATAAACTTATTCATTTTATCCCTTCCCTTTCTATTCCCTTATAATTTTTTTAAAACTTCAACTGCTTATATTTTATACACTATTTTCATTTTGTCAAATTAAGCCAAAAACCTCCACAGGACTGCCCTATGAAACTATTATTTAAAGGTTACTTTAGATAAAAACTGAAACCTTTTTCGGTAAGAAAATTAATTACCGAACCAAACCCTATTTCGGTAAGATGGTTAAATTACTTAACACGATCCAATACTTTATAAAGAATAAAAAAACAGGACAACCCCCTGTTTTTCATTGTTCACACCCTTCAATTAAAAATTACTCGGGTTTATTAAATAAAGATTGACCACCTAATACTTAATCATCTTTTTTGTAATTATTAATTTTGCGTAATAATTGTATCACGCTATTGAAAAAGATTAATTGAAATAACCCATTTTATTTTTAATAAAGAATATTAAAATTGACACTTAAATTAAAAAGGAGATTTTCTAAACCAATAAATATATGATTAAGAAAATCTCCTCTCTTTTGCTTTTATTCTCCGCTCTCCTGTTCTTTCTGACAAAGGGAGCAGAAATAATGCTTCCCTGGACCACCAACACAACCCACGCTAGCCTGAAAATCAGACGGCAAATGGGTACACTTGTTAATGTCCATTTCATTGCCCTTGCCTCTAGAAACGGCAAACAACTCTTCTTCTTTCATCTGAGATACAGATTCTGTTACGAATTTTATGACCTCGTCTTTATATCGTCCTGTTGGACGATATTCTTGGAAGGCCCTCCCATGGGTTATCACTAATTTCCCGCGCTCCCTCTCTTCTTCCTGAAAAGATTGAATGAGAAAAAATTTTCCCCTGAATCTTACCACCCTCCTATAGGCAAACCCGTACTCATATCCTTTCGTATGAGTATTAATGACATCCCCCTCTTTGAGGATTTTGTACCATTCATATCCCCGGGCTTTTTCTTCAGCCCATTTTTCTAGACCTCCATTAAATTCCGAGAAACCATTCAATAACTTCCTTTTTTCTTTTTCTTCCGTTTCTTTTTTTATTCTCGCAATGCGAGAAACTTCTTGTTCAATTCTTTTCTCAAGTTCCACCTCGGCGGCAGAATTAATGTTATCGCCAAGTTTTTTAAGCTTGGCCACAACCAATTCTTCCTGTTGTTTAATGTGGAAAGATAAGGCATAATTTACCTTTTCTTTCAACATTTTTTGAAATACTGTCGGAGCTTCTTGGAGAAAATTTTTGTACTCCTGAACAGTTTCAGGAAGTAAAAAATTAGGTCTCGGTTCTACTTTTGTTTTTGTGAAAACCGAAAAAACTTTTTTAAAGAACTTTTTTAACCACATTGTGGCCTCCTTTTTTTTATCTAGAACCGCTAGATACGGTTTCGCATATAGCGAAAATTTTATCTCCCGTTTCGTTCTGTCGAATTTCATCGAAGAACTCATCGGTTCGCCTTTGGCGAAGACAGGAGGGAAGTTTTTTTAATGGATAACTTCCCTAAACCATATTATTGCTGGGCTTACCGCAACAAGTGCATGTAACAAACCGCGGCTGCCACGCTATCATATAATGGATGGTGGGTGGCCAAGCCCTCAGCCTCGGGTCGACCGTCCATTAGGCCGAACTCTTTGTTATAAGAATCGACCGAGGTCGGGTCATACCCTTTGGCCTTAAGGACACCAGCAATGTCGATCATTGGGTAGGGACCGTCCCAATCACCGATGTGACCGTTGGTGTGCATATCCAGCAACACCTTGGCTTCCACTGGGACTCCCATATGGACGATGATATCAGCATCGGTCTTGTTCGCTTTGTAAAACTCGGCAAACGCAACCAATATTTCGTCATAGGAGTCGTGGGTCTTGGTTAGACCTTTGAGTTTCGGCAAGACATTGTCCCGCACCCACCCATCGGTCACGCCGTTGGGACCAAGATAGGCAGTAAAACTCGCCGTCATTTTGCCGTTCTCGTAAACGGCTGCCGAAATGGCGAATGACTCTCCCCAAAGTCCGTTTGTTTCCGCATCAAATGAAAATATCTTCATTTGATCCTCCTTTTCTTTTTCGAGCTACCTAGTATAGCTCGTAGTTTGTTTTTATAAAATTACAAGCAACTAGGAAACTTAAGCCCTAAAATTTGTAAGTGATATATTGAATATAAAATTTTCTATCTAATATACCACCCATAAAATGGAAAAGAAAATTTATGAAATTTTTAACTTTAAAGAACCCTAATACATTTTAATCGTAGCATATTATTAAATTTTTGTCAAGCCCTTGTGGGTACATTCTACTCCGAAGCGCAACATCGAGAAAATAAAAAAGAGTAGCTGATATTTCAAAAACCTCCACAGGGCTGCCCTGTGGAAACTTGCTAAAAAAAATATTAAATTATTAAAATTAATCTCTGTTAAAATCTAAAAAAAGCGTCGAATGTTAGTCAAACGGCGCTTAAATTTTACGGTGCTACCACTACGATAACGCCATCACCGAAATAAAAATAAAAACAACCAGCCCCTCAACCCATAGGGAAATTGCTCCAAAAGGTGATTTTGATACCTTTGTCTTTGGTTTCTCCTCATCCCTAGAAAAATACCGCGAAGGAATGATACAGAATAATACAACGGCCAAAACGAAAAAGGAATAAATAATACTATTAACAACAGGATAAGCCGTTGCCATAATATTCGTTGCCAGAATATTGGCAATAACAGCAATCACCGCCACAACACTAGTAATCAAAAGATCTAAAAAATTCTTTTCTGTTAGAATTAGGGCGTTAAGGAATAACATTACGAAAATTATAGCAATAACCAAAAGGTTACTGTCAATAACAACGGCAGCTTTTTCTTTGCCGCTCAACAAGAATCCATCCTTCGCCAAGAAGGTAAAAAAGAAACATAAGATGGTAATTAATACCATCACCATTCCCCAAAAAACCAACTTTTTCATCTTTTCTCCATTTCTATCCGTTTTGGATTTTATATTGTTAAGTTACTAATCATCATTTAGGGTTTATGATGACAAGCAAAGTTTAATATATAATATTGTATTTGTCAAACGACATTGACTTCTTAAAATTGTCAGTTAGAATGAAATAATGGGCGATGAAGGATTACCTTCATCTTGAACGAAGCCCAAAGGGTTGAGTAAAGATGAATGCGAAGCATTCATCGCTCTCGCCCACTTCGTGGACTCGTATGAGGAAAATTTTCTATCACTTGATCTTGGGTATTTTGGCTCTTTACTTGGCGACAATTTTGGTGCCGGGGGTTTCAATAGAAAGCCCCTCGGAACAATTTCTAAAAACATTGATTCTCGCCGGTTTGGTTTTGGGACTAATAAACTTTTTCCTCAAACCAATAGTCAAATTAATAACTTTCCCTTTAAGAATCTTGACTCTTGGTTTTTTTAGTTTGATTATAAATATGCTGATGGTCTGGCTAATAGATATTCTTTTCCCCCAATTGGTTATCCTCGGTTTTTGGCCCCTTTTTTGGACCGGACTCTTGTCCTCGGGCCTAAATTTCGTCTTAATCAAAAAGAAATAATTGACACAAACAAATGTATAAAATATTTTTTATATTACAAATTATTGTTTCCGCTCTCTTAGTTGTTTTTATTTTACTCCAGCAAAGGGGAACTGCTTTAGGTGGCGCCTTTGGACAAGAAGGTGGAGCTTATTTTAAAAAGAGAGGGGCTGAAAAAATGATTTTTAGAACCAGCGTAATTTTAGCCATTCTCTTTGTTCTCCTTTCTCTGTTAAATATAATCATTACTTAATGTGGCTAAACTTTTTTAAAAAAATCCCTAAACCAAGTCAATGGAGAAGGTTTTTCAGTATTCTCAAGAAAAAAGAACTGATTTGTTTTCTTGTTTTATTTTTTTTAGCCATTGCTTCGGCGATTTTTCTTGATTTAAACTTTTATTTTCAAAACACTTATTTACTGCCCAAGTCGGGAGGAGAATACAAGGAAGGTATAATCGGACAACCAAGATTTATCAATCCGCTTTTGCTTTCCGATAATGACCCTGACAAGGACTTGGTGGAAATTCTTTTTTCCGGCCTCTTAAAATACGACGACCAAGGGAAAATTGTCGAGGAGTTGGCTGAAAATTATCAAATTGGAGATGAGGGAAAAACCTATGAGTTCCAGTTAAAAGAAAATATTTTTTGGCAAGACGGAGAAAAAATAACTTCGGAAGATATAATTTTTACATTGGGCCTCGTTCAATCACCCTATTATAGAAGCCCCTTGAGAATAGAATGGTCCGGAGTGAGGATAGAAGCCCTCGCTGAAAAAAAAGTTGCTTTCTACCTCCAAAAACCCTACTCTTCTTTTTTAGAGACCATTGCCCGTTTGAAAATTTTGCCAAAACACATTTTCAAAGATATCCCGGCTGAAAACTTCCCTTGGACACTAACTTCCAAAGAATACCTTCAAGGAAGCGGACCGTTTAAAGTAAAAACCATAAAGGAAAATAACTCTGGCTATATTGAGGAAATAATCTTAGAAAGAAACGAAAGATTTTTCGACCAAGTGCCGTTTATTAAAAAATTATCTCTCTATTTTTACGAAAGCTTAGATGACCTGTTAAAAGCGGCTCGAGTTGGCGAAATTGACGGATTTTCCATTTCCGAACCAAAATATTTAAAGGTTTTAGAAAAAGAAGGATTTAATGCCTATAAAATCTCCTTACCTCGTTATTTCGCCCTTTTCTTTAATTTAAAAAACCCGGGGATTTTAAATGAAAAAATAAGAGAGGCCTTAAGTTACGGTTTAGATAAAAAAGAAATTTTGGACAAAATCTTTTTAGGAGAAGGGCAAATAATAAACTCCCCTATTTTAGCCGACTATTATAACAACAACTCTCCCGTTGAGCCCTCTGAATTCAATCTTGAAAAAGCGAAAGAAATTTTAGAGAAAGAAGGATTCAAAGAAAACCCCGAGACAGGAAAACGAGAAAAAAGCGTCTCTAAAGAAATTCCCTCCCTCTTTAAGAGTGAACTTAAAAAAGGGAGTCAAAGTAAAGAAGTGAGCGATTTACAGAAATGCTTAGCTACTCCGCCAGTCGGCGGAGAGAATATCTACCCCGAAGGAGAAATAACCGGCTATTTTGGAGAAAAAACAGAAATGGCTGTGATTCGCTTCCAAGAAAAATACGCTAAAGATATTTTAACCCCGATTGGGCTAACAAAAGGAACCGGCAAGGTCGGAGGAATGACTAGGGATAAATTAAATCAAGTTTGTCAGGAAATACCCGAAGAAATTACTCCTCTGAAATTCACTATAACTACTTCCGACACTTTTCCTTTGAACGAGATGTCCCAAATTCTTAAAAGCCAATTTGAAAACATTGGGGCCAGTGTTGAAATAAGAAATGTTTCCCTTTCCGAACTTCAGACCAATGTTTTGACTGAAAGAAACTTTGAGACCTTGCTTTTCGGCGAGGCCTTAGGACAATTGGCCGACCCATTCCCCTTTTGGCATTCTTCCCAAAAGGACTATCCCGGTTTAAATATCAGTTCTTATTCTTCAAAAGATGCCGACAAGTTTTTGGAAAAAGCAAGAGAAACAACAGACGAAAATGAAAGAATAGAGAGTTTAGAGAGTTTTCAGGATATTCTAATCGGAGACAATCCGGCTTTATTCTTAACCCAGTCCTCTTATTTCTATTTTCTTTCTCCTGAAATAAAAGGATTTAAGGTAGAAAAAATTACCGGACCAGCAAAAAGATTTGTCAATATAGAAAAATGGTACTTAAAAACAAAAAGGAATTGGAAATGAAAAATCAAAAACCCTCAATCCGCCTAATGAAAGAAATGAAAAATGTTCTTTATGACAAAGAACTGGTTGATAAGTTTCCGGAACGACCTCTTTATTATGTTTGGAGAGCCGTTGAAAAAAAGGAAGGATTAAGATACGATATAACCCTAATCCCCCCTCGAATGTTAGGTAAGGAATATCCCAAAACCAAGGGGAACCGCAATTCGGAAAATTATTTTGAACTCTATACCATTTTAAAAGGCAAAGCCATTTTTTTAATCCAAAAATCAAACGGAGAAATTGCAGAAGATGTGATAGTGGTAAAAGCTAAAAAGGGAGATTGGGTGAGCATCTCTCCCGAATATTCAGCAGTATTAATAAACCCCTCTTGGAGAAGATTGAAAACCGGTAATTGGGTTTCGGAAAAAAATCAAAATATCTATCAAGAATTGGAGGAAATGAGCGGCGCTTGTTATTTCTACACCAAGACAGGTTGGATTAAAAATGAAAAATACAGAAATATACCTCCTATCCGCCTTGAAAAACCTCTTGAAAAAAAACCCGGGAGTTTGGATTACCTGAAAGGGTAAATGCCGAGGTGGTGAAATTGGCAAACACGCAGCATTCAGGATGCTGTGGAGGAAACTCCTTGCGGGTTCAAGTCCCGCTCTCGGCACTAATAAAAAACAAATCATTTAGTCCGTTTTGTGATGATTTTGAAAAAAACAACAAAAAAAGAGTAAACCGTTTAGAAAATTTGAATTTGGAATTTAAAAATTATTTAGAGTTTAGAGTTTAAGATTTAGGATTTTTAAAAAAAATATGTCTGAAACAGAAACACAACAAAATTTGAGGATAATCCCTCTGGGAGGGTTAGGTGAAGTCGGAAGGAATATGATTCTTTTTGAGTATAAGCAAAAAATTCTGATTGTTGATATGGGGCTCGGTTTTCCCGAAGAAAATATGCCCGGGATTGATTGCACTATCCCCAACACCGCTTATCTTAAAGAGAGAAAGAATGACATCTTGGGGGTCTTTATCACCCACGGACATTATGACCACATCGGGGCTATCCCCTACACTATCCAACGGCTTGGTCAAATCCCGATTTATGCTAGTGCCTTATCCAAAGGAATGATTTTGAAAAGACAAGATGATTTCCCTAATCAACCCAAATTAAATATAGAAGAATTCGGAGATAATTCCAAAATTAAATCCGGACCATTTGAAGTTGAATTTTTCCGCCAGAACCACAATATCCCTGACAATTTTGGCATGATTATCAAAACGCCATTTGGGAATATAGTTCACACTTCCGATTTTAAATTCGATTTATCCCCGGTTAATGAACCCCCCACCGATTTTGAGAAACTAAAAAGAATTTCTAATAGAAAAATTTTACTTCTAATGTCCGAGTCCACCGGAGCGGAAGAAGAAGGGCATTCTCTTTCCGAGAAAACGATTTTTGAGAACTTAGATAAAATTTTTCAAAAAACAAAAGGAAGAATTATTGCTGGCTCTTTTGCTTCTCTTCTAAATAGGGTCCAGCAGATGATTACCCTCTCCGAAAAATACGGCCGAAAAGTGGCTATTGACGGGTTCAGTTTGAAAAACAACATTGAAATAGCCCAGACCCTTAAAAAAATTAAAATTAAAAAAGGAACTTTGGTTAAAATGAAAGATATAAGTAATTTCCCCGATTCAAAAATCTCTATTCTTTGCACCGGCGCCCAAGGAGAAGAGGGAGCGGTTTTTATGAGAATCGCTAATAGGGAACATAAATTTGTCCAGATTAAAAAGGGAGATACGGTTATTTTTTCTTCCTCAATAGTGCCAGGGAACGAAAGAAGCGTCCAGGTTCTTAAAGACGAATTTTATCGCCAAGAAGCCAAGGTCTTTCACTATAAAATGATGGATATCCACGCCTCGGGACACGCCAAAGGAGAAGAATTAAGAGAAATGATTAAAATAATGAAGCCAAAATTTTTTCTCCCTATTTATGGCCAATATTCAATGCTGGTAAGACATGCAGAATTAGCCGAAGAGGAAGGAATCAATAAAAAAAATATTATTATTGCCGAAAATGGGCGAGTTATAGAATTAAACAGAGAAAAAATTTTTATTAGCAAGGAAAGAGTCCCTTCCAATTATGTTATGGTTGACGGTTTAGGAGTTGGAGATGTCGGAGAAGTGGTTTTGAGAGACCGCCAAACATTATCCAACGACGGGATGTTTGTTATTATAGCAACTGTGGATAGGGAAACTGGAAAAGTAAGGAACTCTCCTGATATAATATCAAGAGGGTTTGTTTATCTAAGAGAATCAAAGGACCTATTAAAACAGACAAGACAAAGAGTGGTGGAAATCATTGACCGAACAGCCGGATCGGGCGGAGCGGTCAATTGGATTTATGTTAAAGAAGAATTAAGAAATAAAATCGGTGAATTCTTATTTCTTAAAACAAAAAGAAGACCGATGGTGTTGCCAGTTGTCATTGAAGTATAAATCGCTTCACTAAATAAAAAACTAAAAACTAAAGATGAAAAACGACAAATTAAAATTAAAAATTTTAGATTATAATTTTTCACTTTTCATTTTTAACTTTTAACTTGACTGAGCGAGCCTGAAACCTAAGGAGGTAAAGGCGAGTAAGTAAATATGCGAGTTTTTAGCGGTATTCAACCGACAGGCGAAATTCATATAGGAAATTATCTGGGAGCTGTGAAACAATGGCTCGAACTTCAAAATAAAAACGAGTGTATTTTTTGTATAGTTGACCTGCATTCCCTGACTACCGACTACCCGGTTGGTGAACTCCAAAAAAGAATTAGAGAAAAAGTTATTGCTTATTTAGCCGCCGGGATTGACCCCAAAAAATCAATTATTTTTGTTCAATCCCAAGTTCCGGAGCACACTGAACTGAATTGGCTACTGGGAGCCGTTACTCCCCTCGGCGAACTCCAACGAATGACTCAATTTAAAGAGAAATCCCTGAAACAAAAAGAAAATGTAAATGTCGGTTTGTTAAATTATCCTGTTTTAATGGCTGCCGATATTTTGCTTTACAATACGGATATTGTCCCTGTTGGAAAGGACCAGGAACAGCATATTGAATTAACTCGAGAAATAGTCCGGCGGTTCAATAAAAGATTTGGTCAAACATTCAAGTTACCCAAATCCCTTCTGCCAAAAGAAGGGGCCAAGATAATGTCCTTAACTGAACCGGAAAGAAAAATGTCAAAAAGCGATTTGCCTCAAAGTTATATTTCCTTATTTGACGAACCGAAAGAAATTGAGAAAAAAATTAAAACTTCCCAAACCGACTCCGGTAAAGAAGTTCAATATGACCCCGAGAAAAAGTCCGGCGTTTCCAACCTCCTGACAATTTACAGCTCTTTCTCCGACATTTCGGTTAAAGAAGCTGAAAAAGAATTCCGAGACAAGAACTATAAATTTTTTAAGGAAAAATTAACCCAACTTTTGATTGAAAAATTAGAGCCCTTTCGGAGAAAGAAAAAAGAACTTGACCTTCGCCAAGAACTCTTAGAGAGAACATTAGAAGAAGGAAGAAAGAGAGCAGAAGTTATTGCCCAAAAAACAATGAAACAAGTCCGCCAAAATATGGGCCTGATTTAATTTTGTAATAATTTCTAAAACAAAATCCCATAAACAATTTATGAGGTTTTTAATTGAAAAAAGAAAAAGAGCCCTCTCAACACCATCGTTGAAAGGGCTC
The DNA here is from genome assembly GCA_964383715.1 of uncultured Candidatus Saccharibacteria bacterium. Lineage (GTDB taxonomy): Bacteria > Patescibacteriota > Minisyncoccia > Minisyncoccales > CG1-02-41-26 > CAYLHU01. The sequence continues at coordinate 1,457 of CAYLHU010000011.1, read as the reverse complement.
ATAATCTCACTTACAAATATTACTGGGATGGGTTGTAACTCTTTGCCAAAGATTCTTTGCCCCCTCGAAAATGTCTATGATAATCACATAACAGGGCCAAAGAATAAACGGTGTCGCCAAAACAATGTAGCGATATTTGAAAGCGTAATCGGCAGCGAGGACATAGCCCATTTGTTTTAAGAGAAGTGATACCCCATTCATAAGAATAGGGAGGAGAAGATAGACTACTGTCGCCCAAAAGAAAATTTTACTTTTTTTACTATGGTCTATTCTTATTGTCAAATAGGGAATGAAAAGAAAAATTGCTGCCGCAGGGGCGAAGAAAATTGTTAGACCGAAGTTATCTAATCCCCCACCTGCAAGATAATTATAGGGGACAGCCAAAATACTCCCGACAAAAAACCAAATCAAAGCAAAAATTATTTCTACCATCCCAATCTCCATTCTAACCTTATTAAGTTTTTAATGTTCTACTATTCTCTAAAGGATACAATAAAAAATTCCTACCTATAGGGTAGCATACCATCTTACATTTGTCAACCTCTAAAACAAAACCCCATAGACCGCCTATGAGATTTTTAATTAAAAAAGAAAAATGTTGCGCTTTGGAATAGAATTCAAGTCGCATCGTTTTAGGACGATCGTCCTAAAACGATACAAATAAAAATTCCATTACTAATTTTATTCTAATTCTAATGACTTTAATATCTCATCTTTTCTGTCAATTTTATCAATAGTAAGAATAAAAATATATTTATCCATTCCCCCCTCTTCTATTTCCCTGTAAAAACTTTCTGATAAAGGATGTTTCCCAATATAAACACTTTTTTGAAGCTGATGAAATTGAAATAAAGAAAGTTCTTGACGAATTATACTCCTCCAATATCTATGCTCTTCGGGAATATCAAAAACCACCAATCTTAACTTCCCATCCCAAGATTTTTTTAAAATTGAATAACTATTTTTAATATAGAGAACAATTTTTTCTCCTTTTTCGGTCAAACAATAAGTTTTTTCTTTTGGCTCTTTGTCTACCAACCCCTGCTTTATTAAACGAGAAATACTATTTTTTACAGTACTTTCTTTAATCTCCATTTTAAAATCCCCTCCAAATATTTCTTTCATTGATTCAAAGGCGGGATAAGAATTCGGCAGTCCTCTTAAAAAATCCTTGCCAATTTCTTTGATGCCAAATAAAACATAAGAACTACCGTTTAGTCCCTTATCGAAAAATTTTTGGGCGAAACTCCTCTTTTTTCTTTGAAAAAAATATTTTGTCTTAGCCATATTTTTATATCGTTTTAGGACGATCGTTCTAAAACGATACAAAACAAAAAGAAACGAAAGAAACAATTATATTAAAACAAAAAAACTACAAAGAAACAATTATATTAAAACAAAAAAACCACAAAGAAACAATTATATTAAAACAAAAAAACCATAAAGAAACAATAATA
>CAYLHU010000010.1:0-16329 GCA_964383715.1 uncultured Candidatus Saccharibacteria bacterium | reverse complement strand
CCGAATAAAACAGTGTGATTTTAAGGTTTTTTAGAATAAAGAATTTGTTTGAGAAAGTTTTTAACTAATAAATTTATACCATCAACAATTTCAATATGATTTATTTAGGTTAAATTCAAATGAGTTTTATGGAATTAAAGTTAATTTGTCATTTGTTGTTATGTCATTTTTTTTAATTTTCATACCTCTCGTTAATTCAATAAAATCTCGCTGGCTTGTCGTTTTGCAAAATAGACCAAAATCATACTTGAGTTTCACATATCCAGGAAAAATTTGTATTAAACTAAAATTCGTATTGTTCTCCTCTGATATAAGTAAAAATATGCAAAATGCTTTTGGTTTTAATTGTTTTATGTAAGTCGCAACTTTTTCAGGTTCAAAAATTCCCTTTCGTCTAATAAAAGCGATTAATGTCATCCCCGAATAATCCTTTTTCCCTAATTTTCTCTGTATAGATTTTTCAATACTTTCTTTATCGTGTTGACTAATTTCAAAAACTTCCACATAAAGCTCGGACATATTCTGTCCTAAACCATCTTTGGTCGGAACGAGGCTCATCGCAAGAACATCTGGTGGATCATTTTTAGGTATTTGAATCCACCACTCCGCAGGTTTAATTATAGAATGGCAAATCATAGCGACGGCACAAATCCATGCCTCCTTACTTTTTTTAATTTTTATCTTATCTCGCGTTAGTATTGCTCTTGTTAATTCATCTATTACATAACAAGGCGCAAACCAAATATTTTCTTTCCATGGTCTGATTGTCATATACAAAAATCGAATTAATATAAAATGTATTTCGCCTAACTCGTTTTTCTGCTATATATCTTCTCTAGGCTATTATTTTATTAAATCATCAACGCCAATACTAAACGATTTGACGATTTTGATTGATATTTTAATAATCGAATTTTTGTTTTCCATGTCTTAATCCTATCACAAATATAATTCTTAATCGGATAGTTTGGGTGTTTTAGGATTTCTAAAATACAAAATTAATAACCTACTCCTATTTTCAGCATACACCCAATTATCATATTTTTCTACGCTAACAAAAATAAATCAAAGAAACAAAAAGTAAAGAATATTATTTGGTTCGTTTTGAGACGATCGTCCCAAAACGAACCTTTTAAAAGAGTTATTAAATGAGACAAACGGGCCTCACCCAATTAGCAAACAAAAAAACAGGGCAAGATGCCCTGTTTTTATTGTTTTCGTTGCTCTGCTCCGGAGGCTGGACTCGAACCAGCAAACCTTGAAGTTAACAGCTTCCTGCTCTACCAATTGAGCTACTCCGGAGCAGAGCAACGAAAAACTTGTTTTAATTATAAGAATTTTTAAATATTCCAGAAACCCAACCCATTATCTTTCGATGTAGATTAACATCACTCGCCCCAACCCTTAAAACTCCGTAAAGCGTTTTTGTTTTTCTAAATCTATGAGGATTATTTTTAACAATATAACTTTTTTTAAATTGCGATAGAGAAATTTTTATTAGTTTAGACCAAAATCTTTTTGCTTTCTTTTCATCTTGATTATCATGAATATACAAGCTACAACGAAACTTTTCTTCAGGGATATTACAAAATTCTCGAAACCAATCCACCATGAATTTTATCGCCCGAGGGTCAGAATTACTAAAGCTAATATGTTCACTACTCTTTTCACCTTCTGCAAAATATAAAGCTATCCCAGATATAAACCTATCTCTTTGGGAAAGTTCTCCTGCTTCTTTCTCACCTTCTTGTATTAATCTTTTGGTTATACTCTCTCTTGCTTTTATTTTATTCGTTGCCGCAATATAACTACCTTTCAATTGACCTGTTTTTTTATTTAAATATAACCTTTCAAGCTGTTTCTTCGTTAGTTTAATATCACGAACCCATAAACTCACTGATGATCTTGAGACTTCTAATCTTCTCTGAATTTCCTTTATTGATAATCCTTTCTCTCTTAATTCTATAGCTTTCAATTTTAGTTTTAGTTTACCACCATATCCCATTACTTAATTTTTTCATATCGAACCTTGAATGTCAAGTTATATATCAGTAGTCCTCAAGTTTTTTGACTTCTTTAAGTTTTCGGATTTTTTCTAATGCCTTGGCCTGAATTTGGCGAATTCTCTCCCGGGTCACCCCGAAACTTCCTCCCACTTCTTCTAATGTATGAATTATCCCGTCATTTATCCCGAAACGCATTTTTAAAATACTCTGTTCTCTCGCAGTGAGCTGGTCAAAAACATCTTTTAACCTTTTCTTTAAAAGATTATGGGCGGCTTTCATAGAGGGAGGAGGCGTTTTTTCGTCCTTAATGAACTCGGCTAAAACACTTTCTTTATCATCTTCTCCTATCGGCATTTCCAAAGAAACCGTTTTTTGTTTAATTTTTACTATGTGATAAACTTTTTCAACTTCAATTTCCATTTCAGAGGCAATTTCTTCCGGTAAAGGGTCTCTTCCTAAGTTTTGCAAAAGCTTTTTTTTAACCGTTTCATACTTGCTGATTTTTTCCACCATATGAACGGGAACCCGAATAGTCCGCGACTGGTCAGCTAAAGCCCTGGTGATTGCCTGTCTTATCCACCAAGTGGCATAGGTTGAAAACTTATACCCCCGCCTCCAATCAAACTTCTCAACCGCTTTCAATAGCCCTAAGTTGCCTTCTTGAACTAAGTCAAGCATAGTCAAATTGGGAGAACGGTAAATATACCTTTTGGCAATAGAAACGACCAATCTCAAATTTGCTTGTGCCAATTTTTTACGAGCCATTTCGTCCCCTTTTTCAATTCTCTTAGCCAATTCCTTCTCTTCACTCGCTTTAATCATCGGGATTTTTCCAATCTCTTTCAAATAGGCCTGGACGGAGTCAACTCGAGAAAGTAAAACTTTTTTAGGTTTCTTCTCTTCTTCTCCCTCTGATAAAAAACCTCCCTGAAATATAATATCGATGCTGGACTCTTCCAATGCATCGCAAAGACCTTCCAGTCCTTTTAAATCCTTTTCAAGAGAAGGGAAATAATGTAAGATTTCCCGGCCGGTAACAAACCCCCGAGTTTTTCCTCTCTCAATAATTTCGTCTATCTTGCTCTCGGAAAAAATATTCTCTTTTCTGAAAGGTATTTTTTTAACAACCTTTTTCTTTAGACCCTCTTTTTTAATTTGGGCAATTTCTTTAATCGTTTTCTTTTTTTTGTCTTTCAAATTTTTTTTCTCAAACAATTTGCCTTTTTCCCCTTTGAGAAGTTTCTTTGTAGTGGTTTTTTTAAGATTGGTTTTTTTAAAATTGGCTTTTTTAAAATTTTTTTTAAAGTCCTTTCCCTCATTTTTTTTAGAGGTCTTCTTTTTAAGAGGGCTTGTTTTTTTATTTTTTAAAACCATAGAAAAATTTTAATTAATTTTTAACCAATTTCTTTAGCTACTTGTTTAAACTCCTCAATTAATTCAGCGAGATTTTTTTGATTCCCCTCTTCTTCGGCTTGTTGAATTTGTTCTGAAATCTTCTTCATCTTATCCTTTAATTCAATTTTTTTCAACTCTTTCAGACAAAGTCCGACCTCGTCTTTCAATTCCTCTTCCTGCTCGGTATCAAAACCGAAATCCTCAATTTCAGCCATCAATCCGGCATTGTTCAAGATTTTTTTAATTTCTTCCCCCTCTTCCTCTAATTTTTGAATGGTCTTCTTAAATGTTTCTTCGTCAATTGAGGGCATCTTGAAAAGGACTGAAATTATTTTTTGAAACGAAGGAGAAAAATGGGGAAGAGTGGACTCATTCATTTCTTTTAATTGTAAAGGGTTTTTAAAAATAAGAGAGAGGATTTTTTCCTCCAAGAGTTCCTTCCTGTCCTTTTGAATAAATACGGAGGGAGACGAAGTTTCGTCTGGGGACACCTCTTCTCCCGACTTCTTCCCGCTTATTTTTTTTAATTCCTCCCAGATTGCTTCCTCCCCCACCTTAACGGATTTGGCTAACTTTTGAATCCAGTGGGTTTGGATTATTTTATTAGATATTTGTTTTATTTCCGGCAAAAGGGCTTTTGATATGTTTTTTTTCCCTTTCGGGGTTTCCCTATCGTATTTGGAAAGAGCGCTCTCAAAATAAAAACTGAATATGTCTTCGGCTTTTTCAACCAACTCCTGCCATTTTTTGGGGCTTTCAAGAATAACATCAGCCGGGTCACTTCCTTGAGGCATCTTGATAACCCTGATATCAAAGTCCTCTTTTTGGGCCAATTCAATCCCCCTTTTTGTCGCCAAGTCCCCAGCAATATCCATATCAAAAGAAACCAAAAGATTAGGAGTGTATCTTCTTAAAATCTTTAACTGAAAAGGAGTTAAAGCGGTTCCGCTAACAGCAACGGTGTTTTCCGACTCGCCGGACTGGTGAGCCATAATTGTGTCCATATACCCTTCGGTTAAAACAACGAAGTCCTTCTTTCTTATTTCTATTTTGGCAAAATTAAGACCATAGAGAACTTCACTTTTGTTATAAAGAAGAGTATTAGATATATTCAGATATTTAGGAACCCCAGAATTAGAGTCGGACCCTTTTTCTTTTAAATCGCTATCTAAAACCCTTCCGCTAAAACCAATAACGCGAGAGTTTAGGTCAAGAATCGGATAAATTATTCTGTTTCTAAAGCGGTCATAGGGGGGTTTCCCTTCTCCCGGGTCTATCGCCAATCCCGATTTCACAACCTCCTCTCTTTTATAGCCTCTACCGACCAAGAAGTCAGAGAGAATCCTCCAACCACCGACGGATGGGTTGGGAGAATAACCCAATCTCCATTTTTTAATGGATTCGTCACTAAGCCCCCTCTTTAAAAGATACTCTTTTGTTTTTTGCCCCACCGAACTTTTTTCTAATTGTTTTTGGAAAAAAGAGCAACTTGTTTCACAAATTTCATAAAGCCGTTCTCTTTCCGTCTTCTGACCGATGGACTCGGGTCTAAAGGATTTTAATTCCACTCCGGCCTTTTGGGCTAAAATTCGTAAGGCCTCGGGAAACTCAATCCCCTCAATTTCCTGAACAAAAGTAAAAATGTCACCCCCTTTTCCACAGTTTCCAACAATAAAATTTGTAGCTAAATAAGAATGGTCTTTTAAAACAGTCAAATCAAAAGTGTCTCCTTTGTAATATCTTTTTTTAGTTTCTCTTATTGGAGAAATCCAATATGATACACCTTCTTTTTCGTAAAAATATGAATAGTGAGAAACAGGATTTTCTTGCCATTCTATTCGATATGATTTTTTATGATGAGTTTTATTTTTATCAATTTTTTCTCTCTCAATATAAAATCTCGGAGCAATTTTTGATCTTAATAAAATATCTCTTAACTGCTCTGCTAAAACCAAAGAAGTGGTTGTAATTTTTTTATATTTCCTCTCAGTTTTACAATTAGAATGCCTACATTCACATCCATCGCCCTTTAAAATTGCTTTTAATATTATTTCTTGTTTCTTTAATGGAAGATATTGAAATTCAAAAGGAATGTGTTTATTTTCTGAGTGTAAACCACATAGATTTTCAAAAATATTTGATAAATTAGAATTACAAGCCGAGATTTCTATGCCATTCTCCCCTACTTTTCTATAATGAATACCTGCTTCAATCCCGAAAATTTCTTTTATTAATCCTTTTATCTCTTTTGCAAATTCCCTTTCGTGGTTACCTAAACTAAACCTGATATACGCCCTATGGTTACTTCCTTCGGCAACATAATAACCAATTAATTTTAAAAATTTTTCTTCAACTTTTATTTTAGTTGGGGTTTCTTTAATCTTTGAACCAAATTTATTTATTCTTCGATCATTATATTTGTTTAAATCAATAAACTTTATATCTTTAATTTCTTGATTAATTGGATAGAGTAGGTAATCATCCTTAGAAAGCTGATCTGCTGGTAATTTCTCTATTTTGTAATCTTGATAAAATTTTGCAGGGCATCTCTTCTTGCAAAGCCAATTACAAATTCTTGTCTTTCTCCCCTCATACTTACAATGCTTTGCCTTTATTACATAAACATTATGATCTGTTGTCAAAGAAACAGTTTCGTTTGACTTTCTAATCTTTATATTAATAATTTCTCCTTTGTACGATCTCCGTAATGTTCTAAAAACAGGCATATATCTCCCCTTGTGAGTTAAAACTTTCTGCCCCACTTGAATATTTTCAATTTTATGGTATCCCTTTTCAGTTTTAATTAAACTGCCAGGCAAAAAACATCCAAAACATTTCCAGCTTTGGCGAGTTGGAGAAACAAAAAAGGAGGGTTTTTTTTCGGAATGAAAAGGACAAACGGCTCTATAATTTATTCCCGTCTTTTGAAGTTTTAAATACCCTCCGACAACTTCAACAATATCCAATTTGTCTTTAATTCTTTGAATGTCTGTTTCCGCCATTTTATTTTGTCTTGTTTAATAGTATAATTAATTATGCTAAATTTCAATAATTTGACTTTTTTATAATTCATTATTAAAAATATGGAAGAAGAACCACATATTATTAAAAAAATAGCAATGTTCAGTATCCATTCCGACCCTCTGGCTCGTTTAGGAAGCCAGCAAGCAGGTGGACAAAATCTTTATGTTAGATTATTGGTCGAAGGATTAAACAAAATTGGTTGGGAAGTTGATGTTTTCACTAGATTAGACAATCAACATAAAAAACAAATTGTTCAAATTAATAAAAAGTCGCGAGTAATTCGACTTAAGGGCGGAAAAATTGGCTATATATCCAAAGAAGAATTAATTGCCACTCTACCGGAAATTTACAATAATTTTCTTTCTTTTATTAATTCTCAAAACTCTTACAGTTTATTTCATGGTCATTATTGGGACGGAGGATGGATGGCATTAAAGGCCTCTCTTCATTTTCATAAACCTTTAATTACAAATTTTCATTCCTTAGGATTAATTAAAATACAGACAAAAGAAAGATACTTGATAAATAAAAACAACACTTCCTATTTCACAGAAAGATTAAATATTGAAAATGAGATTGTAAAAAATTCTTCGGTAATTATTAGTTTGGCTGAAACTGAAAAAAAAGAACTTCAACAACTTTATGGTTGCCCCGAAGAAAAATGTAAGGTTGTTCCAGGTGGAGTTGATTTAAAAAGATGGAACCGCGCGGAGAAAAGTAAATCTCGAGAGATATTAAATTTAGACCAAAAAAGTTTTATTCTTCTTTATGTAGGACGGTTAGAGTGGAGAAAAGGGATAGGAACATTATTGAGTGCTGGTAATTTATTAAAAAATGAAATCCCTAACCTTAAAATTTTGATTATCGGGGGAAAGATTTTCGGGAAACAAAAAAATTTAGACGACTATAAAGAATATAAACGGCTTTTTAAAAAAGCAAAACAAGAAAAAGTAGAAGACATCACAAAATTTACAGGTAATATCTCTAATCGGAGATTACATTTTTTTTATTCAGCCTCTAATATTGTGATTATTCCTTCCTATTATGAACCGTTTGGACTAGTGGCTTTGGAAGGAATGGCTTCTAAGACACCCATTGTGGCTTCTAGGGTCGGGGGGCTAATGAATATCATAGAAGATACTAAAGATGGATTTTTGTTTGAACCTCGTAATTCTCTAAAATTAAAAGAAAAGATTTTGTTAATTTATAGTTCTCAAGAATTGCGTCAAAAACTAATTCAAAATGCTTATGAAAAAGTTAAAAATTATTCTTGGAAATCAATGGTCGAAAAAATTGATACAATTTATAAGGATTCAATAATAAAAAATGAAAATAGCTCAAATAGCGCCATTTGAAGAATCTGTCCCGCCCAAAAAATATGGTGGGACAGAAAGAATTATTTTTCATCTTGCCGAAGAACTAACTAAAAAGGGACATAATGTTACTTTGTTTGCTACTGGCAATTCAAAAACATCAGCCAAGCTTTTGCCAATATTCCCCAAGTCCCTACGTTTAACAAAGGTTGGGCAGAATTTTAAAGCCCGAGAGGCATATAAGCTTATTGGATTGGCAAAAGTAATAGAAATTCTTCTAAAAGAGAATTTTGACATCATTCATAATCATATTGGCTGGCGTTTTCTCCCTTTTATAAAAATTTTAAAAACAAAAGTGGTAACTACTCTTCATGGTCCCCTTGATATTGATTACCAAAGATTCATTTACCAAAAATTCCCGAACTCTCACTATATTTCAATTAGTAAGAACCAAAGAGAACCCTTGCCAAAATTAAACTTTACCGGAAATATTTATAACGGTATTGATGTAAAATCATTTCCCCTTAAAGAGAAAACTGGAAATTATTTGGCTTTTTTGGGTAGAATGTCCCCAGAAAAAGGACCTTTGGAAGCAATAAAAATTGCCAAGAAGGCGAAACTAAAACTGATTATGGCCGCTAAAATTGATATCGTTGATAAAGAATATTTTTTAAAAAAAATTAAACCCTTAATAGACAACCGAATGATTAAGTTTATCGGAGAAATCGAACATAAGAAAAAAGTTCAACTTTTACAAAACGCCAAAGCACTTTTGGCTCCCATAAATTGGAGAGAGCCGTTTGGCTTGTTTCTAATCGAAAGTATGGCCTGTGGAACTCCGGTTATCGCTTTCAATAAAGGTTCTATCCCTGAAATAATAAGTGATGGGAAAACCGGCTTTGTTGTTAAAAATGTTGACGAAGCTGTAAAGTCATTGAAAGAAATAGATCAAATTGACCGAAGAGATTGCCGAAAATGGGTGGAAGATAATTTTTCAGTCGGAAAAATGGTTAATAAATACGAAGCATTGTATAATAAAGTGATTAAGGAACAAAAAAATAACAAAAAATGAAAAAGAATAATAAATATCTTATTGTCGGGATGGGACCGGGAGAAACAAGCCAAGCCCGAGCCTTAGCAAAATACATTGCCCGAAAGGGAAATGTTATTCTTTTTGCCGTCAGAAAAAAAACTAATATTCACTTTGTTGAAAATGACAAAGAGTTTAAAGTTTTTTTAACCGAAAATATCCAAGACCTTGTTAATCTTGTTGAAGAAGAAAAACCTGATGTTTTTCTTCTTTTTAATTCTAAAATGTGGGGTAGTAAAGGATTTGCCGAAAATCCACCCTTTCAAAAACCAAAAGTTTGTCTTTCGGTTGACTCAAATTGGCTTTTTAATAATAAAAAATATTTTCCTAACTTTCAGAGCAATACTTGGATGGATAAATATCTTATCAACCTGCCAAAAAGAATATTCGAAAAGGGATTGAAAAAAAATGGCGGAGGATTTGTTATCCCTCCCGAAAGAATTAGAGAAATGATTCCTGTTGGATTTATCCCCTCTTACAAAAAGCCAAGTAGGGAAAAAATAAAGTCCTTAAGAAAAAAATACCGAATTAAAAAAGATGAAAAATTTATTTTTTCTTATTTCAGCGGATTTGAAGCTGGTCACCGAATCTTTGCTTTTAATAACTTAATCCGAAGCGTTGACATCTTGGTTAAAAAAGGGTTAAAAATAAAAGTTCTTTATATTGGTCCAACAAGTGATATTGACCCCAAAATGTTAAATAGAGATTGGTTAATTAGGGAAGAAAGAATACCTACTAATGAATTTTTTGAGACCCTATCTTCTTCTGACTTAGTTTTTCAACACCAAGGAATGGTTACTTTGGCTCAAGCAATTTCAGCCAGCATTCCTGTAATTTGTAATGTTCACCTTTTGACGATGTATTCTCACAAAGTTTCTAAATTACATTTTTGGGAAGTAGAGCCATTTGATAAAATTGGTGTCTGTAAAATGTTTTCTAAAAGTAGCCCCATAAAAGAGATAAGCCAAGAAATTAAAAAATTACTTTACGACAATAAGGTAATTGAAAAAATGAAAAAAAATCAAAAAATAATTCTCGAAGAAGGAGAACCAAAGGCCTATCAAATTATCAATAATCTCTTAGATGAGAAAAATAAAAAAAATAAATAACTTTAATAATAGTTTTTAAATTATGAAAAAAACATCAAGAAGAAAACTTAGAATCGGACAAATATCACCTATAAATCTTCCTGTCCCCCCAAAAAAATATGGTGGAACAGAAAAAATAATTTATTGGCTTTGCCAAGAGTTCCACAAAAGAGGTCATAAGGTCTTTCTCTTTGGGACAGGCAATTCTGATGTAAATTGTAAAATAGTCCCTATTGTTGAAAAAGGTCTTTGGGAAACAAAGCAAAAAAAATCAAACCACTACTATAATGTTGAAATGGCTATTGTCGCTCAAAAAGCCCGAGAATTAAAACTTGATATTCTCCATGACCATCTTGGTCCATCTGCCCTTCCTTTGACTGGATTAGATATTCCAATGATACATACCCTTCATGTCCCATTTAAAGGCGAAGATAAAGTTTGGGCTTATAATAGATTAAATTCAAAATTAGTTTCTATCTCTAATAACCAAAGAAAACCAGCTCCGAAGCTTAATTATGTTAAGACAATATACAATGGCATAGATCTTGATAATTTTACTTTTAACCCTAATCCTAAGGACTATTTCATTTGGGTTGGAGAACTTTCTCCTCGCAAAGGAATTTTAGAAGTAATTCAGATAGCCAAAAAAGCAAAACTTAAGCTTATTATAATAGGCCGAATCCCTCCTACTCGTCAGGGTGGCGATTATAGATTCTTTAAAAAATATGTTGAAAAAGAATTGAATAAGGAAAATATAAAATACTTAGGAGAGTTCACCCGAAAAACTATTGTCAAATATTATAGAAATGCTAAGGCCTTTCTTTATCCTCTCCAGTGGGAAGAACCTTTTGGACTAACAATGGCTGAATCAATGGCCTGTGGAACACCTGTCATTGCTTTCAGAAGAGGGTCTGTCCCCGAGGTAATAAATAACGGAAAAACTGGATTTGTAATTAAGCCAACTGATAAAGATGGCAAAGTAAATTATAAAGAATTTATTTCCGCTATTAAAAATTTAGACAAAATCAAGAGGCAAGATTGTCGAAAGTGGGTTGAAGATAATTTTTCAATTAAAAAGATGATTGATGACTACGAAGATTTATATTATAAATTGGTTAAGAAATAGGAGTCAAAACCATTGAAGAAAGAAATATTCTAATAAGAAAGGCAAGATGACGATTGATGACTACGAAGATTTATATTATAAATTGGTTAGGGAATAGGAGTCAAAACCATTAAGGAAATAAAAAATTATGAAAAACCCTCCCCTAATACAGGGAATTGCTGAAAAAATAACTTCTCTAATAGAGGAATTAGAATTAAAGCCAGACATTTGGCCAGAGAGTTTTATTAAAGAAACAAAAGGTTGGAAACATCGTTATTCCTCTTTTTCTAAAAATAAAGAAGGCGAAAAAGTTATTTTTTACGCCGGACTTTACAATACCGAATACGAACAAAATAGAATGTCAACTGAAGTGAAATTAGCTCAATTTTTAATGAAGGAAAATCTATTTAGTTATTTTCCTATTTATATTAGTGCTGGGTCAAAAGAAGAATTTGGTTGGTTAATAAGAGAATACTTCCCCTCCTTACCTATAGAGCATAAAATAAAAATTGAAAAACTAAAAAGGGAGCTAAAAGAAAGCGAGATAAAAGAGCTTGCTAAAGCAATAGTAAAAATGGGAGAAATCCCTGTTGAGAACTTTCCCTTTCTTGAAAAGTATAAAATTGAAAGATTTTTCCGAACAATAAAGACCTGTCAAGACCTTTCTGATGAGGGAGTTTTTAGTAGGAAAGAGTATCAGAAATTTAAAGATTTTCTTGAAAAAAATACTAATTTAATCAAAGATGAACATAAATACTTTTGTCATGGTGATTTTGGAATAGGTAATATTTTAATGTTTGACGATAACTTAAAAATTATTGACTTAGAATCGTCTTGTCTTAATAATTTTGCTTTTGATATCGCCTTTCTAACCACTCGCCTTTGGCAAGATAAAGAAGTGAGAAAAAAAATAATTAGCTATTATTTCAGTTTTTTGCCTGAAGAAAAAAAAGATATTTTCCCTCCCCTCTTCCGAATAAGCTCCTTTCTTGTTGGTCTTCAAAGCTATTATTCTGAACCAACTGAATATTCTATTGAAGAATTAAAGGCGAGAAAAGAATATTATACTCGTTTTTTAAAATCTTGTATCTCTGGATTTGAAGAACTAATAAATCTTTAAAATTAAATCTTTTTAAAAAGATTAACTCTTTAAAAAAATCCTTTGAATTTAAAAAAGACATAATTCAATAGTTAGCAAATAATATCTCATATTTTTGAAAATTTGGGCAAAGATCTTGCCTTTGCTAAAGTTGTGGTAAATAGGTAAAAGCTGAGGTTTCCAATCTAAAAGACACAAAAACAAAGTACCCCAGCCATGAGAAAGGGTAAGAGAATAATCGTCTTTACCACAATTTTAATTATTTGGCAGTGCCAGCAGGATAAATAATTTAATAAAATAATTAAGCATCAGAAATTGGACAAAAAATTCTATTATATCCTCAAAAGCAACAAATATATAAACAAAAATTATTGTACTTCCTGTCCTGACAAATATTAGTATAAATAATTTTAAGAATTTGATTATTCGTTAAGCCAAAACCAAAATTGATTCTTTAAATTATTGCTAAGATTATAGCTATTAGCATGAGAAAGGACACCAAGATATGACTGAAATGACTGCTCAAGAGTATACTCGCTAATCAATCTATTGTTATATTCTCTGACCCGCTCCTTTAATTTTCTAATAATCCTTTGTTTGGTTTTTGTACGAAGCAACCGATAATGTGGCAAAATAACATATCCAAGGAAATCAACTCCTTGATAGAATTTACGAATAGTAGTTTTATTAGGATGCAACTCAAGGGCAATACTACCTGAAAGGGAAGCACGAATAGGAGAGATAATATCTTCTAGGTATGACTTATTTCCCGCCACAATAATGAAATCATCAGTATAACGAACATAGTGTTTAATCCTTAGTTTATGCTTGGTGAATTGGTCAAATTCATTGAGATAAATGTTAGCAAATAATTGAGATGTTAAATTCCCGATTGGCAGACCCTTTCGTTCAAAAACCGTAGAGTATTTAGATGTAAGGCTTTCAATGGTTTCTTCCAAAAGCCACATGGCATTATTGTCTTTTATTCGTTTGCCAATAATGTTTAACAAAATTCCGTGGTCAATTGTTTCAAAAAACTTTTTAATATCACACTTAAGAACGAAACACGGCTTAAAGGAATTACTACTCACCTGTCTTATTGTTTTATCCAAAATATCTATACCCTTATGAGTTCCTTTATTAACACGACAGGAAAAGGAGTTGGAGATAAATGTCGGCTCAAATATGGAGTTAAGAACAACAAAAATAGCATGATGAAGCACACGGTCTCTAACAGTAGCTTTGTGAATGTGTCTTTGTTTCGGATCGTGAATGTAAAAAGAAGTATAAGCTTCGTGTTTATACCTATGGTACTTTAAATCTCTGTGGAGTTTAAAGATATTCTCTTCAAGGTGCCATTCAAACAATTCAACATCTCGTTTCTTCTGCTTGTCACTCTTAAACTTGTCCCATGCTAAAAAGAGATTTTCCAAAGAGATTATATTTTCAAAAACATTTTTATAGATTTTCATAATATGGAAGAATTTAACATACCAATTTTTAAAAAGACATACAACTTGTATAAGACATTTTACAGTTACAGAGAAACGGTATCCAAACAAAACCGTTATACTCTCTGGCAACGTTGTGAAAACTTAATTTTAGACATCCTTAAAAACGTCTTAGAAGCAAGCTATTTATTAAAAGCAGAAAAACTCCCTGTGTTGGAACAGACCAGTCTTAAATTAAATCTGTTGCGAGTACTCCTACGTCTCTGCAAAGAAGTAAAAGCAATTGATAACAAAAAATATGTTCTTTTACAAAAAATAATTGATGAAATAGGCAGAATGCTTGGGGGGTGGATTAAGTCAACAAAAGAATAACTAAATAATAAAAGAAATACCCCCCGAGTAAGGAGAGCATTAAAATATTAGATAGAGAAAGAAGTTCCGAGCGGACGAGACACCGATGTTGTCGTTGCGATTGTCATCCCAGTAGTTGTTGACATTGAGACCATTCGAATCGAAGTTGCCGACATTAACACGATTGCCATCCGAATCCACATTATTTGCCTATCTTCATCCCTGTCACTGGAAATAGAGGTTTACTGACATAAAAGACCTATATCCTCTCATTCCTGTATTTTATTCGGGAGTAGCTCTGAAATAAATCCAAAACATCTCCTCTAAAAACAAGCAAGAAGTTCAATCTCCATCTTTTGTCGCACGCTACCGTTATCCGTAAACAACAATACTCTGGCGATATCTCAAAGACGAGACATCCGCGAAGTTAAACCATGGCCTAACCTTCATTAGCAGATATTTGTATTTTATATAATATTTTAGGAAAAGAAAAGAGCCCCCTGCGAAAATATCGCCGAAGGCTCAAGGATTCAAGAGAATCAAACTCTCAAGTTTTCAAGATTCAGAACTTCCGAGCGGACGAGACACCGATGCCGCCGCAGCGATAGCCATCCCAGAAGTTGCTGACAAGGAGACCACTCGAACCGAAGCCGCCGACATCAACACGATCGCCACCCGAATCCACAGACGATGTCCGAACATAGATATGTTCGAACAAGCGTTCGCCAGTGGCCAGATAATGGCCAATGATGGTGTAAACCATCACTCTGGCACTCGGAACTTCGTCGTCTTCGCCGACAAGAGATAGCTGTTCTTTCCATCCTTTCGAGATAGAATTATCCACTGGTGTCTTGCGAACCAACTGCCAACTCACCTCTCCGCACTCTTCGGCGAATGACTCCTTGTCATACCATGACTGGTCGTAAAATAATTCGGAGTCCACTTTCTTGCGAATCTCGAGAATGGAAAGCGGGAAGACGGCGACGAGAATGTGAGTGTCCTTCGCTTTTTGGAGAACATCCTTGGAAAAAGGAATCTCCGACAAAGCAAGTGTTTGCTGGCGGGTCGGTTTAACTCCGAAATACTGAATTGCTTCCTCAATGCCAAAGAAGTTCTTACCCATAATCTCGCGAGCACGAAGCCATTGGGGATTAAGAGACGAAAATTCCTTATTGGAAATTTCTTTTGTCATTCCCACGATTTGACTGGCGACTAAATTCGCAAACTCCGGGTCTGTGTTGACCCGATTAACCACAACATCAGCATTGTCACCAAGGGCAACTCTTAATCTTTGTTCAGCGGCATTAAGCTCACTTGCTGAAATTTTTGTCCATTCCATGATAATCTCCTTTTCCCGTTAGCTTTTTAAAAGCGACTGGATTTTGCCCGAGTCGTTCGGACCAACGACTTATCTCGAAATGAGGTAAGTATTTTAGAAACCAAGTGTTTTGGCATCCAAAATACTTACCTCATAATTCTAAACCTTATTTTTAAATTTTCAAAGAACTTTATAACACTATTATTGTAGCACACTATCAAAAAAAGTCAAGCGTTTTAAAAAACTTAATTTTAAATTTTTTATATCTATGTTTGAAGAACTAATAAATCTTTAATTCTAATAGATCTTTTAAAAAACTCGTCTCACTTAGAGTCATTTTTGTTTTTTATTTTAGATCACTTTAGAACGATCGCTCTATTTAGTAATATTTAATTATTCAAGATTAAATTTTTAATTATATTGATTTTTTAAAGTTAAAAAGGGAAAGCCGTCTCATTTCTGAAACGGCTTTTTATTTTAACTCCTCATCTTTCCAAAGGGTTTTACCTCTGAAACAATGTCAACCAAATCTAACTCGGCATTGTGAGTTGCATCTTCGGGGAAAATCTCCAAGATTTTCCCGTCTTGGGTGAACGGCCGACGCTCACCCGGTTTCAGATCAATGATAACACGGGCAAAAGCCACAATATCATCAATGACATTTTCTTTCCCCTTAATGATCTGCCATTTTTCGTCTCGGCACACCCAAAACTTTACATTATTGGGATATGTCTCTAAGAATCTCTGTCGCTCCTCTTGGACAGCAGATTCAAAAGAATTTATATTCCCGAAAATAAATCTTGCCATTTGTTGGGCTAATCTTCGATAACAATGAATACTTTCGGATTCTGAACGTTTCGAACATTCTTCTATGTTCGGGCATACCCGATTTTTTGGGTCCATAGCCGACTGGATCTCCTTTTCCTCATAATTGATACTACAAGGATTCCCTTTTTTTATCAATTTTTGATTTCTCATCTTTTCCTCCAATCTTTATTCTATATTAATTTTTTAAAAATCTACAACACACCCCAATACTAATCCCAAGAATAGATTTTGTCAATTTTTTGCCATAGATTCCTCTCTCAT
>CAYLHU010000009.1:0-17265 GCA_964383715.1 uncultured Candidatus Saccharibacteria bacterium | reverse complement strand
CCTCTTTTCCACCTTCGTTTACGAACCCACGAAGTGGGTGAGTCAAGATGAGGGTAATCCCTCATCGCCTATGAACTTGCGAAGCAAGTGAGTCGAAATGAACACGAAGTGTTCATTGAGTATATCTCACTCCGCGAAAGCTCGGTTATAGTCGATGAAGACCTTGTCTTCATCTCCACCTTCGTTTTCACTCCGTGAAAACTCGGTAAATAGTTAGAAATTTATGAACAAGGGTTTTACTCTAATAGAAATTACTGTGGCGATTGTAATAATGACAATTGGGATTGTCGGGATTTATTCTTTGGTTCCTAAAATAACCTCGGTGGCTTCGACTAATAATAATAATTTTATTGCTTCCCAACTTGCTAAAGAGGGAGCGGAAATAATTAGAAATATCCGGGATGGCAATTGGTTAAGCGATAATAATTTTGATAACGAATTGACAAATGGGGATTACTTAATCCAGTATAATAGCCAAACACCCATTACTTATGCTGACCAGTTCCTCAAAATTGATTCTAGCGGGTTTTATAATTATGAAGAAGGAGAGAATACTAAATTTAAAAGAAAAATAATTATTTCGCACCCGGAGGTTCATATCTTAAATGTCAAGGTTCAAGTGAGCTGGTTAGGCAAGGGCTCGCCCTTCGAAGTTCAAAACGAATTATATGATTGGAAATGAATTAAGAAATGACTAATTCCTAATTACTTTAATTGGCCAATTAGAGTTAAAATTCTAAACTCTAAATCCTAAACTCTAAACAAATCCAAAATCCAAATTTCAAATGACAAATCAATGACTAAAATCCAAAATCCAAAATGAGTTTGCGAAATACTCAATGACAGCTCTGCTGTCATTTCGGCTCACCCACTTTGCGGACTCGCAGGCGATGAGAGATTACTCTCATCTTGACTCGTCTACCTCGTGGACTCGTATTTGAGCTTTGGATTTGATTTGACATTTGGATTTTGACATTTGGATTTAAATTGATAGTAATGGAGCTTCGCCTCTTTTCCACCTTCGTTTACGAACCCACGAAGTGGGTGAGTCAAGATGAGGGTAATCCCTCATCGCCTATGAACTTGCGAAGCAAGTGAGTCGAAATGAACACGAAGTGTTCATTGAGTATATCTCACTCCGCGAAAGCTCGGTTATAGTCGATGAAGACCTTGTCTTCATCTCCACCTTCGTTTTCACTCCGTGAAAACTCGGTAAATAGTTAGAAATTTATGCGCAAAGGATTTACCCTTGTTGAGATATTGGTGACGATAACCGTTTTTGCCATTGTTATCACCGCTTTTTTCGGCCTTTTTGGTTCGGCTTTTAGAAATCAGAAGAAGAATTTATCATCAATTTCTCTTTTGAACGAAACCTCTTATTTGAGCGAATATATGAGCCGGGCTTTAAGAATGGCCCGAAAAGACCTCGGAGGCATTTGTATTAAGAAAAAAGATAATTTTGAAATTACCCATGATGGGGATGGGATAAAGTTTTTGGATTATCAGGGGAATTGTCGGGAGTTTTTCTTGGAAGATGAAATTTTAAAAGTATCAAAAGAAGGTGTTAGCCATAATTTGACATCTTCGGTAATTAAAGTTGAGGGCTTAATTTTTGAGGTCTTGGGGCAAAGTCAAACGGACACTATTCAACCGAGAATTACTTTCGTTTTAGACCTAAAAACGACAGGAGAATCCCCTCAAGAAATAAAGTTAGAAAGTACCGTTTCCCAAAGGGACTTGGATATTTTTCGTTAAATGGAAAAATATGAAAATTAAAAAAGATAACACACAAAAAAGTTTTTCAAGACCTTCCATTTTCAATTTTCGAAAATTTAAAAACGAAGGAATCTCTCTTTATTTTGTGGTCTTGATTTTATCCGTTTTGATGACGGTTCTTTTGTCTTTGGTCAATCTTTCGGTTAATCAATTAAAAATCACTCAAAGCGTGGGCGATTCGGTGGTTGCCTTTTTTGCTTCCGACAGCGGGATAGAGCATTCTCTTTATAATATTTTAAAGGAAGGGGGGGGTGGAGATGTCTCCTCTAATTTAGGGGGGGCAAGTTATAATGTTTCCGTAACGGTCGGAGAAAACACGGTTATAAAATCAGTCGGGGTTTTTAAGAATACAAAAAGAGCGATTGAGGCAAGATACTAAATAAAATTACTAATTACTAATGAGTTTTTACGAAGTAAAAGCGAGTCAAGACGAGAGTAATCTCTCGTCGCGAAAACTTGGGTTTTGAATTTTAATATTTGGTCATTATGATTTGTTTAGGGTTTAGAAATTAGGATTTAGGATTTGATTGGGATTTGGGATTTAATTAGACATTATAATAGCTATAACAACTATAACAATTTAAAATTTTCAGATTATGTCTATTCAACAAGCGCGGGAGCGAGTAGAAAAACTTCGCAATATTATCAATCATCATCGATATTTGTATCATGTTCTTGATAAAGAAGAAATTTCTTCGGAGGCCTTGGATTCTTTTAAAAAAGAACTTTTTGATTTGGAAAAAAAATATCCGTCTCTTATTAGTCCTGATTCTCCAACTCAAAGAATTGGCGGAAAGCCCTTGGAAAAATTTAAAAAAGTTCCCCATTTTCAACCGATGATTTCTTTCAATGATGCTTTTTCAGAAGATGATATCAGGGACTGGTTTAAAAGAAACTTGAAACTTTTAAATCAATCGGATAAGAATAATGTGGATTTCTTTTGTGAACCAAAACTTGATGGATTGGCGATAGAATTAATATACGAGTCGGGAGTTTTTAAAACGGGACTAACAAGGGGAGATGGTATAATTGGCGAGGATGTAACGGATAACCTAAAGACGATTGAAGCCATCCCCTTAAAACTAAGAGATATTGAGGATGCCATCAAGGAGCTAAATAGAAAAAAATTTGAAAAGTTAGCGTTTGGCTTAAAGAAAAAGAAATTAGAGAAAGTTGTTGTCCGGGGAGAAGTTATTATCGACAAGAAGATGTTTGAAAAAATTAACCGGCAAAGGGAAAAAAATGGTTTGCCTCCCTACTCTAACCCTAGAAATACAGCAGCGGGCTCTATTCGTCAGCTTAACCCTAAGGTTATCGCTTCTCGGGGACTTAACTCTAATATCTACGATTTAAGAACTGATTTTGGCCAAGAGAAACATTCGGAAAGCCACATAATTTTGGAGGCATTAGGATTTAAGACAAATAATCAGTATAGTAGGTATTGCCCAGATATTGAAAAAGTTTTTGATTATTATAAATATTGGCGGGAGAATAGAGGAAAGTTGCCCTATGAAATTGATGGAGTTGTCATTATAATAAACTCCAATGAGATATTCGAAAAATTAGGAGTCACCGGGAAAGCCCCACGGGGGGCAATTGCTTACAAATTCCCATTGAAGCAATCGGAAACAATTGTAAAAGATATAAGAGTTCAAGTGGGGAGAACGGGGGTCTTAACTCCAGTGGCTTATTTGAAACCGGTTAATGTCGGAGGTGTGATTATAAGTAGAGCCACTCTTCATAATGATGATGAAATTAAAAGATTGGGGGTTAAAATTGGCGACACGGTTATTGTCGGAAGGGCCGGCGATGTTATCCCCGATATCATCAAGGTCTTTAAAGAACTAAGAACCGGGGAGGAAAAAGAGTTTAAAATGCCCCATGAATGTCCAATCTGTAAAACGGTATTGATTAGAAAAAAAGGAGAGGTCGCTTTTCGCTGTCCTAATTTAAAATGTTCGGCTCGCCAGAAAAAATATCTTGATTATTTTGTTTCTCGGAAGGCCTTTAATATAGAAGGATTGGGTCCAAAAATTATAGACCAGTTAGTTGAAGAAAAACTAATAAATGACCCAGCTGACATTTTTAAGCTAAAAGAAAGCGATTTAATGCCAATGGAAAGGTTTGAAAAGAAATCGGCCACTAATTTAATCAGTTCTATAGAGTTAAAAAAGAAAATTGACCTTGAAAAATTTATCTGTGCTTTGGGGATAGGCGGAGTTGGCGAAGAAACATCCGCGCTTTTGGCCCAGAAATTAAAAATGAAAGGTGAAAAAATAAAGATTAATGAGATAATTAAAATATTTCAAAAATTGTCCTTAGATGACCTGGAATCAATCAAAGACATAGGTCCGACAGTTGGTAAAAACATTTATGGTTGGTTTCGCCGAGAAAAAAATATTCGGATTTTAAAAAAAATGGAAGAAGCAGGGGTAGGGGTAAATCAGAAAGAGGGAATTAAAAGTCAAAAATTAAAAGGAAAGATGTTTGTTCTGACTGGAAAATTAAAATCTCTAAGTCGAGAAATGGCCAAGAAAAAGATAAGAGAAATGGGAGGGAATGTCTCCGATTCAGTGACTGCAAAAACGGACTTTTTAATTGCGGGAGACGAGCCGGGCCTTAAACTTGAAAGGGCTCGAAAATTAGGTATTAAAATTCTTAAAGAAAAAGAATTCTTAAACATCTATGGATAAAAATTACCAGCCGGGGAAAATTGAGAAAAAAATTTATAACTTTTGGGAGAAGGAAGGTTTTTTTAATCCCGATAAATTGGGGAAAAGGCACAAAAAGGTCTATTCAATGGTTATTCCCCCTCCAAACATAACTGGAGTTCTTCATATGGGACATTCCCTTAATGTGGTTATTCAAGATACCCTTATTAGGTGGAAAAGGATGCAGGGGTTCAAGACGGTTTGGATTCCCGGAACTGATCATGCTGGGATTGCTACCCAAAATGTGGTTGAGAAAGACCTTAGAAAAAAAGGTAAAAGTCGTTTTGACTTAGGAAGAAAAAAATTTATCGAAGAAGTTTGGAAATGGAAAAGAGAATATGGCGATTCTATTTTAGAGCAACTTAAAAGATTGGGTGCCTCCTGTGATTGGTCAAGGACAAGATTTACAATGGACGATCAATATACCAAAGCCGTTCAACAGGCTTTTTTGCATTACTATAAAAAAGGATGGGTTTTTCACGATAAAAGAGTAATTAATTGGTGCCCAAGATGCCAAACGAGTTTGTCTGATTTGGAGTTAGAACATAAAGAAAAAAAGGGGAAAATATGGTTTATTCGTTATCCTCTTAAAGGGGGAAAAAATGAGTATGTTACAGTAGCGACCACTAGGCCGGAAACTATGCTTGGAGATATGGCGGTAGCGGTTAATCCGAAAGATAAAAGATATAAAGGAGTAATCGGTGAATTAGCGGTTTTGCCGATTGTTAATCGGGAAATTCCGATTATTACAGATAGGATTATTGATTTGAATTTTGGAAGCGGAGCCGTAAAAATCACTCCAGCCCATAGTTTAGTTGATGAACAAATAGCCAAGAGAAATAAAATAGGAATGATTCAGGTGATAGACGAAAGGGGAAGAATGAACGAAAAGACGCCTTTTTCTTATCAAGGGCTAAAGGTTGAAGAAGCGCGAGAAAAGGTTATTAAAGAACTTGATAAGTTGAATCTCATTGAAAAAATAATCGATTATTCTCATGATGTTCCCGTTTGTTATCGTTGTGGCAGACATATTGAATTAATCCCTTCTAAACAATGGTTTTTGAAAATGGATGAATTAAGTAAAGTTGCTCTTAACTCTGTCGAAAAAGGCGAAGTGAAGTTCTACCCTAAAAGGTGGGAAAAGGTTTATTTTAATTGGCTTAAAAATGTTCAGGACTGGTGTCTTTCCCGTCAGATTTGGTGGGGGCATCAACTTCCAATTTTTTTCTGTCAAAAAAAACAGGAAGAATTTCCAATTACCAATTCTCAATTTTCAAATGGGGAAGAAATACTTAAATCAAGAAGAGAAGAGTTATTTGTAGTTTCAGATAAGAAACCTTCTAAGTGTCCTTTCTGTAAAAATTGTGAGATGCTTCAATCTACAGATGTTTTTGATACTTGGTTTTCTTCGGCTCTTTGGCCGTTTGCTGTCTTAGGCTGGCCGAAAAAAACTAAGGACTTGAAAAATTTTTACCCAACTAACACCCTAAGTACAGCTAGAGATATTATTAATTTGTGGGTTTCCAGAATGATTTTTTCATCACAGGAGTTTATTGGTAAGAATCCTTTTCGGGATGTGGTTATTCATGCTACTGTTTTGACTAAAGATGGGAAAAGGATGTCAAAATCATTGGGGACAGGGATTGATCCTATTGGTCTAATTGAAGATTATGGAGCGGATTCGGTTAGATTTGGCATAGCTTGGCAAATTACTGACCGTCAAGATATCCATTTTAATAAAGATGACATTATTGCCGGGCAGAAGTTTTGTAATAAAATTTGGAATGCTGCAAGGTTTGTTCTTGCGAACAATCCTTCGCAGATTAACACTGATAAAAAGCTGATTTACGCTAATAAAAATCTGACTTCAACAGATAAGAAAATATTAAAAGCTCTCAACGAAACAATAAAATCAGTTACGGGAGATTTGGAGAAGTTT
This sequence comes from uncultured Candidatus Saccharibacteria bacterium, assembly GCA_964383715.1. Classification (GTDB taxonomy): domain Bacteria; phylum Patescibacteriota; class Minisyncoccia; order Minisyncoccales; family CG1-02-41-26; genus CAYLHU01. The sequence goes on along the minus strand of CAYLHU010000009.1, from coordinate 10,839 downwards.
CATTTTGGGCAAGCCATTCAAACAATGTATCGATTTTTTTGGCACGATTTTTGCGATATTTATATTGAAAAGTCAAAAAATCAAATCAAAAACCCAAAATTGAAAGAGAATACTAAAAAAATTTTGTTTTATGTTTTCTTAAATTGTCTGAAAATTCTTCATCCTTTTATGCCCTTCATCACCGAGGAAATCTATCAAATTTTTCCTCTAAAAAACAAAGAAAAAGCCTTGATTATTGAGAAATGGCCAGAAGTATCATTAGAAAAAATAATTGGTCGCTGATTTTACCAGCTATTGCCCTAACCCTTTTGGGACTCTTATCGATTTATAGCTCGAGTAGTTTTTTTAGTTTCAAAAAACAAGTTTTGTTTTTCTTTCTTTCGATACTTTTTCTAATTTTATTCAACTTTTTTGATATAACATTTTTAAAAAAGAATTCTTATCTTATTTTAATTTTATATTTTTTTAGTATTCTTTCTCTTTTGGGACTATTATTTTTCGCTGATAAGATTAGAGGAGTTAGGGGCTGGTATAATTTAGGAAGTTTTTCTTTAGACCCCGTTCCCCTTTCGGCTATTATTCTAATCGTGGTTTTGAGTAAATATTTTTCAGTTCGTCATATCGAAACAGAAAGATTTAAACCGATTCTATTTTCAATGGTTTATCTCTTAATCCCTGTTTTTTTAATCTTACTTCAACCTGACCTCGGTTCTTCCATTATTTTGGTTTTTGTTTGGCTGGGAATGGTAATTTTTTCCGGTATTAGATTTCGTCATCTCTTGGTTCTTTTTTTAATTTTTTTAATAATTGCCGGAGCATCGTGGTTTTTATGGCTAAAGGACTATCAAAAAGAAAGAATTATCACTTTTTTAAAACCAGGCATTGACCCAGAAGGGATTTCTTGGAATAGCGACCAATCAAAAATTGCCATAGGATCGGGCGGTTTTTGGGGGAAAGGCATTGACAAGGGTTCTCAGACCCAATATAACTTTTTGCCCGAAAGCAAAACCGATTTTATTTTTTCCGCTTTGGCCGAAGAAACCGGTTTTTTAGGGATTTTTATTTTATTGTCTCTCATTGGTTTTCTTCTTTGGCAGGTGATTAAAATTTCTTTTCGGTCTGACAATAACTTTGATAAATTATTTGCGGCTGGGTTTGCCTTTTTAATTCTTTCTCAAAGTCTTATCAACATTGGAATGTGTTTAGGTCTTTTACCTATTATTGGTATTCCTCTGCCCTTTGTGAGCTATGGTGGTTCTCAACTAATATCTTTTTATCTTGGGATAGCAATAATATCTTCCACTTCTCGTAACGCTTGACAATTTTTTAAAAATAAGTAATATGAACAATATACGGATTTGGTGGAAGTGAACTTTTTTTAAAATATCTAACTTTGAAACCTTTGCGAAAAAAATAAAACTTTTCTTTTTATACCCCTAAGATGGGAGGTTGTTTTTTTTGGATTGCGAAAAAATTCTTGTCTTTATTATATCTCACTTACACTTTGCGAAAGTCCGACAAGAAGAGGATTTTCATTTCTTTTTTTCTCTAATTTTAACTTAGCTTTTCACTTGGCTTATGTTGATAAAAAATTTTTCTAAATCAAAAATTTCTTTTCCCTCTCCTTCTTTATTGGTTCACCAGAAAGAGGGTTGGGAAATGTTTTGGAAAGAAGGGCTAAGAGAAGTTTTCGAAGAGGTTTTTCCTATTCAGGATTATACCAAAGAACAGTTTGAACTTAATTTTGTTGACTATTATCTATCTAAACCAAAATGCAAAGATGGTTTGTTGGCTAAGGAGAATAATATTACTTTTGATGCTCCCTTAAAGGTAAAAGCTCGGTTGAAAAACCTAAAAACAAAAGAAGTTAAAGAACAGGAAGTTTTTCTTTGCGATTTTCCCTTAATGACCAATAAGGGAACTTTTATTATCAATGGAGTAGAGAGAGTTGTTATATCTCAACTTATCCGGTCGCCCGGTGTTTTTTTTACGGCAAAAAATTATCATGGTAAAAAATTCTTTGGAGCAAAAATAATTCCTTCAAGAGGAGCTTGGTTAGAGTTTGAGAGTGACGCTTCTGGTTTTGTCGGGGTAAGAATTAATCGTCTTAGAAAAGTGCCTGCCACTACTATTATTCGAGCATTTAATGGTTTTTCAAGCGAGAAAATTAAAAAAATATTTAAGGATGTGGATAAAGGAGAAATAAGTTATGTTGAAAAGACTCTTTCTCGAGATACTACCTCTAATCAAGATGAGGCCTTGGTGGAAATTTATCGAAAATTAAGACCGGGAGAACTGGTGAGCCCTGATGCTGCCAAAGATTTAATTTGGAATATGTTTTTTAATTTTCAACGCTATGACTTGAGTAAGGTTGGGCGATGGAAGACGAATCAAAGGTTACCAATCTCAAAATCTCTAAAATCAAAGGAGGATAAAGATATAAGTAAAGAAGATAGGATATTAAAATCAGAAGACATTATATCTGTTTTTAAAGAAATTATAAGATTAAACAATAAGCCTGGAGCTCGGCCGGATGAAATTGATTATTTAGGAAATCGGAGAGTCAGAAATGTTTCCGAATTATTACAATCAAGAATTAGGGTGGGGCTCACTAGATTTAAAAGAGTGGTTCAAGATAAAATGTCAACATTAGATGCTGCGACATTAACTCCTTCTCAACTAATCAACCCCCGACCAATAATGGCGATAATTCAACAATTTTTTGCCACTTCTCAATTTTCTCAATTTATGGATGGGGAAAATATTTTGGCTGCAATTGAACATAAACGAAGATTAACCGCTACAGGACCGGGAGGACTCACTAAGGAAAGAGCTGGTTTTGAGGTTAGAGATGTCCAACCTTCTCATTATGGAAGAATTTGTCCCATTCAAACACCGGAGGGTCAAAATGTTGGTTTAATTTCCCATTTATCTTGCTATGCTAAAATTAACCCTTTTGGTTTCTTGGAGTCCCCTTATTTTAAGGTAAAAAATGGAAAAATAACAAAAGATATTTATTATCTCACAGCTATTGAGGAGGAAAACTATAACATTGCCCATATTGGGATTGGGCTGAATAAAGATAGAGAAATTACCACCAAAGAAGTTGAAGCTCGAAGAGCCGGTGAGCCAGTAACCGTTAAGAAAAATGAAGTTGATTTTATAGATATTTCTCCAAACGAACCAATAAGTGTGGCAACAAGTTTAATCCCTTTTCTTCAAAATGACGATGCCAACAGAGCTTTAATGGGGTCAAATATGCAACGGCAATCTGTCCCCTTGATTTGTCCGGAACCCCCTTTGGTCGGGACTGGCATGGAAGAGACTGTGGCTGAAAATTGTGGAGAGGAGTTAGTTTCCCAAAGTGAGGGCGTTGTTTGTGAGGTTGATTCCCAGCATATCAAAATAAGAATGAAGGACGGGAAAGTAAAAACATATAATCTCCAGAAATTTAGTCGAGGAAATCAGTATACTTGTTTTAATCAAGTCCCCTATGTTAAAAAAGGGCAGAAGATAAAAAAGGGCGATATTTTGATTTCTAGTTCTGGTATTCAGGAAGGGAGATTGTCCTTGGGAAGAAATGTCTTGATAGCTTTTCTTTCTTTTCGGGGGAACAACTTTGAAGATGCTATCGTTTTGTCGGAAAAATTGGTAAAGTTAAACGCTTTTAGTTCTATTCATATAGAGGATTTTACTTGTGATGTTCGAGAGACAAAATTGGGGCCGGAAGTTACTACTTGCGATATCCCTAATGTTTCTGAAGAGAGGTTAAAGGACTTAGACGAAGAAGGGGTGATAAGAATTGGGGCGGAGATTGATACGGGCGATATCCTAGTAGGTAAAATTTCTCCGGGAGGGGAAAAGGGGTTAACAGCCGAAGAAAGATTACTGAAAGCCATTTTTGGAGAGAAAGCCAAAGAATCAAAAGATACTTCTTTAAGGATGAAACATGGGAAAAGAGGGAGAGTCATTAGGGTTAAAATATTTTCAAGAGAAAAGGGAGATAAGTTGGAACCAGGGGTCATAAAAAGAATTAGAGTGGAAGTTGCCCAATTAAGAAAGATAAAAGTCGGGGATAAATTATCGGGTCGGCATGGCAATAAGGGGATTATTGGAAGAATCTTGCCAGAAGAAGAAATGCCTTTCTTGGAAGATGGAACTCCTATTGATATTATCCTAAACCCCTTAGGTGTTATCTCAAGGATGAATATTGGCCAGATTTTTGAAACTCATCTTGGCTGGGCGGCTAAGAAGTTAGGATATTTAGCTGTTTCGCCGGCCTTGTTTGGAGCAACGGAAAATGACATTAAAGAAGAGCTTAAGCGAGCCGAATTACCGGAATCCGGGCAAGTTCGCCTTTATGACGGGAAAACAGGAGAACTTTTTCCGAGAGATGTGACAGTTGGCTATATGTATGTGATGAAATTGATTCATATGGTTGAAGATAAAATTCATATGAGAAGTATTGGCCCTTACTCTTTAATTACTCAGCAGCCATTAGGAGGGAAGGCTCAATTCGGAGGCCAGAGATTTGGGGAGATGGAAGTTTGGGCATTGGAAGCTCATGGAGCGGCTCATACTCTTCAAGAAATGCTAACTATTAAGTCGGATGATGTTGTGGGAAGAGCAGCAACCTATGAATCAATATTGAAGGGAGAAGAAATCAAAAAACCAAATATCCCAGCTTCTTTTAATTTGTCGGTGAGTGAATTAAAATCATTAGGACTTAATGTTGAGGCCAAAAGAGTTGTTAGAGAAGAAGGAAGTAAAGAGGAAGATAGAAATTGATATAATTATTCTAATTTCTAATTTCTAATTTCTAATCAAATACGAACTTGCGAAGCAAGTGAGTTTGTGAAGATGAGGGTAATCCCTCATCGCTTACGAACCCGCGAAGTGGGTGAGTCAAGATGAAAGTAATCTCTCATCGCTTACGAACCCACAAAGTGGGTGAGTCAAGATGAAAGTAACCTCTCATCGCTTACGAACCCACAAAGTGGGTGAGTCAAGATGAGGGCGGAGCCCTCATCGCCTAACCTTCGTTTTTACGAAGTAAAAACTCGGTTCTATGAAGGTATCTGACATACAATCTATTAGAATCAGACTTGCCTCTCCGGAGGAGATTTTGAAGTGGTCTTATGGAGAAGTAAAAAAACCAGAGACAGTTAATTACCGTACCCAAAGAGCGGAAAAAGACGGGTTGTTTTGCGAGAAAATTTTCGGGCCATGTAAGGACTATGAATGTTATTGTGGTAAGTATAAAGGGGTTAGATATAAAGGAGTAGTTTGTGACCGTTGTGGGGTTGAAGTTATCAAGTCGCAAGTGAGGAGAGAAAGAATGGGGCATATTGAGTTGGCCTCTCCTGTTTCTCACATTTGGTTTTTAAGAGCGGTTCCTTCGGGAATGGGTCTCGTTTTAGATATTCCTCAACAAAAGTTAGAAAAAGTGATCTATTTTATCGCCTATATTATTAAAGAAGTTGATTTAGTTGCCCAAGAAAAGATACTTAAAGAAGTAGAAAATGAACTTAAAAAGAAAATTAAACAAATCGAGCAATCAAAAATGTCTCCAAAAGAGAGAAAAAAAGCTCGAGAGTCCTTTAATCAAAAATTTTTAAGAACCAAAGAAGAAATTTCAAACATTAAGCCCTTAAATATATTGTCGGAAATTGAATATCAAGAACTTTCTTTGAAATATGGGGAGATTTTTACAGCAGGGACTGGGTCAGAAACCCTTTTGAATATTTTTGAAAAAGTGAACTTTAAAAAAGAAATATCCAATTTAAAAAAAGAGTTAGAAAATAGCCCGGCCGGAGAAAAAAAGAGAATTTTAAGACGATTAAGGTTATTTCAAGGAATGGAAAAAGCCGGGATTCGTCCAGAATGGATGTTTTGGAAGGTCCTACCCGTTCTACCGCCCGACTTAAGGCCAATGGTTCAGTTAGACGGAGGAAGATATGCCTCCTCGGATCTAAATGACCTTTATAGGAGAGTAATCAATAGAAATAACCGTTTAAAAAACTTGATAGAAATTTCTGCTCCGGAAGCTATTATTCGAAACGAAAAAAGAATGCTTCAAGAGGCGGTTGACAGTCTTTTAGATAATGGGATGAGAAGGTCATCTCAATTAACCAAGGCCTCAACGGGAGGGCAAAGACAGCTTAAATCGTTAGCGGATATGCTTTCTGGGAAACAAGGGAGATTTAGAAAAAACCTTTTAGGAAAAAGAGTTGATTATTCTGGTCGATCGGTTATCGCTCCCGGTCCAGAGCTTAAACTCCACCAGTGCGGTATTCCCAAAATAATGGCCTTGGAACTTTTTAGACCCTTCATTATCAAGGACATTTTAGACGAAGAATTAAGTTATAACATCAAAGGGGCATCTCGATTAATTGATGATAGAGCACCGGAGGTTTTTGCCGCCTTAGAAAAAGTGGTAAAAGATAAACTTGTTTTATTAAACAGGGCCCCTACTCTCCATCGATTAGGTGTCCAAGCGTTTGAACCTGTTTTAATCGAGGGAGAAGCTATAAGGCTTCATCCTCTTGTCTGTAATGCCTTTAACGCCGACTTTGACGGAGACCAAATGGCGGTTTATCTCCCTCTTTCAAACGAGGCCCAAAAAGAAGCTAAAGAGATAATGCTTTCAAGTAGAAATTTTCTTAAACCGTCTACTGGTGATGTGATTGTTTCGCCCACCAAAGATATTGTTTTGGGTATTTATTGGTTAACTGGAGAAAGTAAAGGGGTCGTTGAAAAACAGAAAATTTTTGGTAGTTTTGAAGAAGTAATAACAACTTATCATTTAGGTAAATTAGATATTAGAAAGAAAATAAAAGTTTGTCTTACTGAAAAATCTAAAAAATCGGAAATAAAAATTATTGAGACCACTTGCGGGCGGATTATCTTTAATAACGCTTTACCTCAAGGGTTTCCTTTTGTTAATGAAAAATTGGATTCGGGGAAACTCAACAAGTTGATTTCAAAAATAATTTTAGAATATTCTAAAGAAGAAACTGCAGAAACCTTGGATAATATTAAGGAACTTGGATTTGAAAAAGCCACTCTCTCTGGTATTAGTTTGGGGATGGATGATTTTCCTGTCCCAAAAGAAAAGAAATATTTGATGGCCGAAAAGGAAAAAGAAGTGGATTTGGTGAACGACCAGCAAAAGAAAGGACTTATTAGCCAGGAGGAAAAAGAATTAAAGATTATTGAGATTTGGCAGGAAGCCAAAGAAGAACTTAAAGAAAAAGTGATAAAAGAAATGTCTGCCGATAGCCCTCTCTTTTCCATAGTTGATTCCGGAGCCAGGGGTTCGTGGATTCAGCCAATTCAAATATGTGGGATGAAGGGATTGGTAACTTCTCCTTCGGGAGAAATAATCAAAATGCCGATTAAAAACTCTTTTAAAGAAGGATTAGATGTTTTAGAGTTCTTTATTTCTACTCATGGAGCAAGAAAAGGAACGGTGGACACCGCCTTAAGAACATCGGCTTCAGGTTATCTAACAAGAAGATTGGTTGATGTGAGCCACGAGTTAATAATTACCGAAGAAGATTGTGGCGAAAAAGAAGGAACAAAAGTTTACAAAAAGGACGCCGATGATATTGGTCAAAACTTTGTTTCTAAAATAGTTGGGAGGGTGTCTTTGGAAAATATTAAGTCCCAAGACGGGAAGATCATAATTAAAAATGGAGAAATAATTGATTGGGACAAGGCGAAAGAAATAAGTGCTACTGACATAAAATCAGTCATTATTCGTTCCCCTTTAAGTTGTAAGACCCTAAGAGGAATTTGTCAAAAGTGTTATGGTTGGGAAATGGGCTCAAATAAATTAGTGAAAATGGGCTTGGCCGTAGGAGTGATAGCTTCTCAATCGATTGGTGAGCCGGGGACTCAGCTCACACTAAGAACATTTCATACAGGGGGAGTTGTCGGCGGAGGGGACATTACTCAAGGACTTCCGCGAGTGGAAGAAGTTTTTGAATTAAGAAATTTAAAAGGGGAAGGAGTAATAAACATCACAAAAGGAAGGGTCCAAAAAGTTGATTTGGAAAGAGGAGAGATTTTCGTAAAACCAGATTCTAAAAAAGAAAAAGTTCTATATTTAGCGCCTTTAAAATCGGAAATTTTCGTTAAAAAAGGGGACAAGGTCTCTCCGGGGCAAATTCTTTCTTCGGGTCCCTTAGACCAAAAGAAGCTTTTCAAAACCTTGGGGGTAGCAGCAGTTCAGAGATACATTGTAAAAGAAATTTTAAGGGTTTATGTGAGTGAAGGGATAAATATTCATGATAAGCATATTGAAACGATAACTAGACAAATGTTTTCTCGAGTCAAAATAACAGAAGCGGGAGATAGCCCTTGGATTCCCGGTCAAGTTGTTTCTCGGGCTGAGTTTGAAGAAAATCAGAAAGAAATTGAACCCAATAAAAGAGCCAAGGCCCAAGCGATTTTGCTTGGCATTTCTCAAGTTGCTCTCACGTCTGATAGTTTCTTGTCAGCGGCTTCTTTTCAGCAAACTTCCCGGGTTTTAATCAAGGCATCACTTGAAGGGAAAGAAGATAATTTAAGGGGGCTTAAAGAAAATGTTATTATTGGGAGAATGATTCCAGCTGGGACAGGATTTAGAAAACAAAAATAAAAGGTTCTGAAATTATAAAAGCGCTTCTCCGCGCTTTTTTAATAAAATATGTTATAATAATAACGAAGTCAAATGTCTAAGCCCAAGAAAAGAAAAAAGAATAGAGTAACCCCCAAAAAAGAAGAGGCGAATAAGTTGCGATACCCTCTCCTAACATTTCGCTTGAAGAGATGGATAGTGTCTATTTTGATGCTTATTCTATCTCTGATAATCGCTCTCTCTTTTTTTGAAAAATCAGGAGAAGGAGGAGAGTTTATTTTTAAAACTCTTGATTTTCTAATCGGAAGAACGATTTTTCTTGTCCCCTTCCTTTTGGTCTTGGGGGGAATTTTATTTTTAAAACCCCAGAAAAAAAGATTTTTCATTCCCGTTTTTGGAGGAATCATTCTTTTTATAGTCGCCATTTCGGGTCTTTTTGAAATTTTAAACCATTCTATAGAAAAGAAAGGAGGTTTCTTAGGGCATATTTCAAGTTGGCCTTTTTTAAAATTTTTTGGACAAACGGTTTCTATTATTATTTTTTTGGCTTTAGTCGCAATATCTTTATTGATTTTTTGGGAGTTCACTCCGAAAAAGCCGAAGAAAAAGGAAGAAGTTGAAAATGGTCTTGAATCAAAGAAAAAAAATAAGGAAAAAAATAAAAAAGAAAAAGAGGACCTTTCCAATAAAGTTGAAATGCCCGAGTTTGAAGTTAAGAAAATAGGATTTTTTAAAAAGAAAATATCTGAAAACAACCCTCCTAAAATAAAGGAAGAAGGAGAAAGGACAGTTTCAGTTGGATTGGAGGGAGAATATAAGGTTCCTCCTCTTGATTTTTTCTCTCTTTCCAGTCAGAAGGCGTTAGCGGTTAATATCGAATCCAACTCTCTGATTATTAAAAAAACATTAAATAGTTTTGGTATTCCGGTTGAAATGGGAGAAATTAATGTAGGTCCATCCGTCACTCAATATACTCTAAAACCGGCTGAAGGGGTGAAATTAACCAGAATCACTGCTTTGGCTAATGACTTATCCTTATCTTTGGCCGCTCACCCGATTAGAATAGAGGCGCCTATCCCCGGCCGTTCTTTGGTGGGGGTTGAGGTACCCAATAAATCAAGGGAAATGGTTGTTTTAAGGGACTTATTATCCCAACCGGATTACCAAAAATCCTTATTTTCACTGATTTTCGCTTTAGGTAAAGATGTGGCCGGTAAAAGTATTTTTGTTAATTTGGAAAAAATGCCCCACCTTTTAGTAGCCGGTAGCACCGGGTCTGGTAAAACGATATTTTTACAAAGCTTAATTCTTAGCCTCATTTACCGAAATTCTCCTAAAATTTTAAAGTTGATTTTAGTTGACCCTAAGAGAGTAGAGTTTTCAATTTATGAGAAGCTTCCCCATCTTTTGACGCCGGTCATTTTTAGCGCTCAAAAAACGGTAAATGTCCTGAATTGGCTCACCAAAGAAATGGAAAGAAGGTTTGATGTTTTAAGCGAAGTTAGGGCTAGAGATATTGGAGGATTTAATGAGGTCATTAGCAAAAATATTAAATTAAAAGAAGAATATGGCGTGATGCCTTATGTCGTTTTGATTATAGACGAATTGGCGGACTTAATAGCGGCTAAGGGCAAAGAAATTGAGTCCGGCGTTGTAAGATTAAGCCAGTTGGCTAGGGCGGTAGGGATCCATTTGGTTGTGGCTACTCAAAGGCCTTCGGTGGATGTCATTACCGGCTTAATCAAAGCCAATCTTACTTCCCGAGTTGCTTTTCAAACTGCCAGCCAAATTGATTCAAGAACAATTTTGGATAGCGCCGGAGCGGAATCCTTGTTGGGGAGCGGAGATATGCTTTATTTATCTTCCGAGTTCGGTAAACCGAAGAGAATTCAGGGCTCTTTCGTTCTCCAAAGAGATGTTAAAAAAGTGATTGATTTTATCGAGAAAGAAAATGATTTTTCAGAAAAAGAAGATATTGAAAAAGATTTAAGAAAAGAGCTTAAAGAGATGACAAGTAAAAATTTTGATGTTTCTGGCCTTGACGACCCTCTTTATGAAGAAGCGAAAAGGATAATCTTTGAATATAAAAGGGCCTCGGCCTCTCTTTTACAAAGACGACTTCAAATTGGATACGCTCGAGCTGCGAGACTTTTAGATATATTAGAAGAAAAAGGAGTGGTTGGTCCGGCAAGCGGAGCAAAACCAAGAGAAATATA
>CAYLHU010000008.1:0-17380 GCA_964383715.1 uncultured Candidatus Saccharibacteria bacterium | reverse complement strand
AAATTTATGGGTAGGACAGGACCAAATTTAAAACCAGAATTAAATCAAATAAATAAACAGATAGAAGAAATTAAAGAGGGGAAGTGGTATCAAAAATGGTGGGGTGCTTTTCTTTTAGGAGTTTTCTCTGGCATTACAGCTTCGTTTGTTTGTTATCTATTTTTCATCATTTTTTAAAGTTGATAAAAGTATTGTTGGTAAAAATTAAAAGGGGGTTGTGTAAGAATATCTGTCAATTTGCTTGACAGGTATTTTTACATTTGCTACAATAGAAATATAATTAATAGCTTAATTTATTAAACATTATGGCTACATTTTTAAAAAAACTTCGTCAAGAGAATAATGTGAGTCAAGAATTTTTAGCAAAAAAGATTGGTCTTTCTCGTCCGACTTATGCTCAGATTGAAAGTGGTAGGCGAGATGTCTCTGTTAAAGAAGCCCAAAAATTAGCACAATTTTTTGGTTTGTCTTTGGATGATTTTCTTGCCGGTAAAAAAACACCAAAGTTAAAAGTAGAATTGAGAAAAACAAAAAAGAAAAAAATACAGAAAATTGAATCACGAATTTCCGTGCCTCAAGAAAAAGTAGAGAAATTTAAGGAAGTGCTTTTGTATATCTTAGAAAGAATTGGCGCACGTCCAAATATCGGCGAAGCTGTTGTATGTAAATTAATGTATTTTATTGATTTTGATTATTATGAGAAATTTGAAGAACAATTAGTTGGAGCTAAATATATAAAAAATCATTTTGGACCAACTCCTGTTGCTTTTCCTGAAATTATCGCCCAAATGGAAAAAGATGGCGATTTGACTCAAGTTACCAAAAAATATTTTCAACACGATCAAAAAAAATATTTACCAAGAAGACCTGCTAATCTTTCAAGTTTTTCAGCCCAAGAAACAAATCTTATTGATTGGGAAATTGAGCGATTTAAGGATTTTAATGCTACAAAAATGCGTGATTATTCCCATAAAGATGTGCCATGGATTGGGGCTAAAGATTTACATCCAATTAATTATGAAGCGGTTTTTTCTCGCACTGACGAATTTTCCGTAAGACAATATGATGATGAATTATGATGAAACAGAAGAATTCAGACGAGATTTTAAAAAACTACTGAAGAAATTTCCATCGTTGGCGGAAGATTTAGAAGTGAATAAACAATATAGAATTGAACTTTTTCATTGTAAAGAAATAGATAGTAGAAGTATTTTTGAAATTCAAGGAGTTGGCAATACAGCCGAGTTGAAATTTTTTAAAGTTAAAAAATTTCAATGTAAAAATCTAAAAGGGCGTGGAGCAAAAAGTGGTATTTGTGTTATCTACGCTTATTTTCCAAATAAAAAAAGAATTGTCTTTTTAGAAGTTTATTTTAAAGCAAATCAAGAAAATGAAAATAGACAGAGGATTATTGATTTTATAAATAAAACAAAAGAATAAAAGTCCCTGTCATTGTGCCCGAGTGGCTTTTAGAATTCAGCATTCGGCCATTCGGCTTTGAGAGCCTCAGGCTCGAAGAGATTTTCGCAAAAAAGTTCGGATTTCGTTTAGAATTCGGGGTATCTATTGACAAATAAATTTAATATCTGTTATTCTATAACAGGAATAAAGTTCTTTAAAATCCAAAAAGAAAGGAGACAGTTGTGAAAAGATTCAAGTTCCAAGGTGTCGAATTCCGAACTTCTTCGTTTAGTAACATTGATCCTGTCCCATTCTGTGTGGCCGTTGGACAGACAGATGATGGTAATGTCATTGTTAGGCACTCGCAGAATTTTGATCCTGCCAAAACTTTGACATTTACCAAGGGAGAGTGGGAAGCGTTCGTAAAAGGAGTCAAAGCAAAGGAATTTGATTTTTAACCTTCTAAAAAGAAGAGGAGAGTGTATATGTAAAAAATGCTCTCCTTTTTTGTTGGTTTATGGAAAAACATTATGGCGGGTGTATACTAAGAATAGAGGATAGAAATAAGATGAAAAAAGAATTAAAAAATTATGCATTTATTGATAGTAATAACTTAAACTTAGCTATTAAAGATTGTGGCTGGGAATTAGATTTCGCAAGATTTTATATTTATTTAAAAGACAAGTATAAGGTGGGAAAAACTTTTTTATTTATTGGTTATGTTGCTGGCAACGAATCGCTGTACACATTCTTACAAAAAGTTGGGTATATTGTTATTTTTAAACCAACATTAGAATATAAACAACAAGGTGAGACATATACGAAAGGTAATGTTGATGCGGAATTGGTTTTGCCACAATGATAGAATATTTGAATTACGATAAAGCAATTATTGTATCAGGAGATGGTGATTTCTATTGTTTGATTGAATATTTAGAAAAAAATAAAAAATTAGGACGAATTATTATTCCAAACAGGAAAGCTTATTCTCAACTTCTCGGGAAATTTAGAAAATATATTGATTATATGAATAATTTGGAAAATAAACTTAGAAGATATTCTAAATAAAAAAAGGGGTGTTGCTTTAAGAACGGAACCTTAAAGTCTTTTCCCCTTCGTGATATTAACAGTATAGCAAACCCGGATATCTTGTCAAGTGAAGATAACTAAAAAATTACTAAAAAATGAAAATTAACAACATTTTTAAATTAGTTATTGCTATTGGTGTTTGTGAACTGGCTGGAGTTGTCGGTTCGGTGTTTACTGTTTCGGCAATTCCTACTTGGTATGCAGGGTTGGTTAAACCGGCGTTAAATCCACCGAGTTGGGTGTTTGGGCCGGTCTGGACAACATTATTCGCTCTTATGGGCGTTGCGGTTTTTTTAGTATGGCACTATGGCTTTGAACGAAAAGATGTAAAGATGGCGCTTATCATATTCGGTATTCAACTTTTCTTAAACACCGTTTGGTCAATTATTTTTTTTGGTCTGCATAACCCTGGCTGGGCATTCGTTGAGATTATTTTCCTTTGGCTTGCCATTTTTGCCACCATCATCACCTTTAGAAAAATCTCCAAACTGGCCGCCTGGCTTCTTATACCATATATTCTCTGGGTGAGTTTTGCCGGTTATCTTAATTACTCAATTTGGACGCTCAATCAAAAAGAGCTGGTCGCTTGCACAATGGACGCAAAACTTTGCCCAGACGGTTCTTATGTTGGTAGGGTTTTGCCTGAATGTGATTTTGCGTTGTGTCCAGATGCTCCGCAATGGTTGGCTATTAAACAAGCAATTACTAATTGCGAAGTTGAAAGTGTTTGGCAAACACACGATAGAAATGTGGGGGCGAAACTTAAAAATGGAGAAGAATTGTTTGCGGTTGAACCAAAGATTGACGATATAATTGATTTGGCAATCGCCGCCGAGCCAGAATGCGGGAAGATTTTGATGGGAACGGAATAAAACAATATGCTTTTTGGTATAACAATATGGAAGAACCGAAAGTAGAGAAATTGATTTGGATAAATACGAAAATCTTAAAAATTAAAGAGAAAAATCGCCTTTATTTTGGGCGGTTTTTTGATTGGGGATATTAGGGTATTGACAAGGGTATAGTTATGGGTGTATATTCATAATAGAGGGGAATAAGTAAAGGTCGCCCTCATCAGTAAAAGTTTAATCATAATAAAACTATGCCAAAATATGACGGAACTGGTCCTTCAGGCCTAGGTCCCCGCACCGGCTGGAGTATGGGTCCTTGTGGAATGGGAACGGGTTGGAGAAAAGGGCTTGGGCGAGGATTTGGTAGATTTTGGAGATTTGGTTCTCAAGTAACCAAAAAGGAAGAAAAAGAAGTTTTGGAAGAAGAGGTCGAAGTTCTAGAAGATGAGTTGAAATCTATTAAAGCCCGTTTGACCGAACTAAGGGGACAAAAATAAAAGAAGGCCGAGAACCCAGCCTTTCCACTCGGGAGGGCTGGGAGACCTTCTTTAACTAAAGAGTATCAATTTATTTAAATTATTTCAATATAAATTTATGCCAAGACCAAGACTTTGCAGACGAGTACAATTTAATCCGAATATAACTTATTTTAAGCCCCAAGGTGTTCCGATGAGGGAGCTCGAGATAATAGAATTAACCACTGAAGAGGTGGAAGCTTTAAGATTGAGAAATATTAACGATTTGGAACAAGAAGAAGCGGCCAAGAAAATGAATACCTCTCAAAGCACCTTTCAGCGGATTTTATCTTCGGCTTACAAAAAAATTACCAAAGCTTTGATAGGGGGTAAGGCAATAAAGATAATAAAATAGGATTTAACCCTCCATAAATTCGTTGTGACGGGAACAGGGTATTTTGTCCTGTCTTTTTAAAAAGGAGCTAAGCTCCTTTTTGCTTTTTTATGAAAAAGCGCCAAAGAATAACCAGTGGCGCCTTTTTTATTGTCATATTCTGGATCCTTGCCGGACCCAGCAATTCTTTTTTATCCTCCTCCTTTTATTTTTTTTCGGAGGGGATAAATGAAAAGGGGTGGATGACCTATCCCATTTCGCTTCCAAAAATCTCAAAAATGGATTCCCTGATATGGATGGGGTCCATTTTCTCATCGCTGGCATTGCTCTCATTTTTTTTCCTTTTTTTAAAGTTCAAAATTTTAATTGTTTATATTATAGCGTAAACGATTAAAAATACAAGATTTATTACGAGAAAGGGTTTTTACTGGAAGCCACATTTTCTTTTTTCATTAATTCCAAGTTCTAAGTATTTAAAGGATGCTGGTCTAACTAGCGTCCTTTTTTATATGATACGGGATTATTGACGGGGTTTAACCCCGTCATTTCTTATTGACGGGGTTTAACCCCGTCATTTCTTCCTGGGTTGACTTATTATTTTCATAATGTTAGTATCGTTTTATGAAGTGGTTGTCTAACAAAAAATAGTCGAGTTTATTAGAGCAATACTTTAGGGTAAAACCTTAAAAATTAATTAAATTAACTTATATCTAACTTATGGAAGGAATAATCAAAACCCTCACAGAAAGAGGATTTGGATTTATTACTGTTGATGGTGAAGAAAAAGATTTATTTTTTCACGGTAATGAACTCAAAGATGTGAGATATGAAGAGTTAAAGATAGGCGATAAGGTATCTTTCGAGAAAGCCAGTTCTGAAAAGGGACCTAACGCAGTAAATATAACTCGGATTTAAGAGGCGACGAAGACATTGTCTTCATCTTGCTCTGAAATCAGATAGATGAAAATCAAGCCCATTCTCGGGCTTGATTTTTTATAAAATAAGGGCAAACAGAAAAATAAATCTTAGATAGGGGCTCATCAGTTTCACTTTTTTGATTTGAAATTTCTAAAAAACAGGGTTATGTTAGAAGTAGAAGAAATAATATTTATGTATGAAAGAGAAAATATGGTCCTTTCTTAATAAAAAAATAAATTGGTGGATGGCGCTTTTAATTTTCCTTCTTTTTAATGCTCTAATTATGTTATTGGAGGTTTTAATAATTTAAGAGAGCTCCTCAAAGAAAAAAAATGTGTTTGAGGTCGGACCTCACAACTCAAAATCTCGAATTTTATTGTTGCTTGGCTTTTAAGGAACAAGATTCTTCTTTGTGCCAAGGGGAGAAGTATTGCCTTTCCTTTTTCAAACAACCTATTTGTTATGCAGAGGTCGCGATATATTTTTCCGAGCACTAAAACAATACAGATAGATTATTTATTTTATATTTAAAAACCGCCTTGAGGCGGTTTTTGGTTAAGTGATTTTAATTTTAATTTCTATTTTTATTTGATTCTACTTACTCTAACTCTTTCTCTTTCAGTTAAGAACTGTTTTCTTAAGCGAATATTATTGGGAGTAATTTCCAGGTATTCATCTCCATTCATAATGCCCATACCCCTTTCAAGAGTTAATTTTACGGGTGGTTTTAAGTGAAGTGCTTCATCTGCCCCCGAAGAACGCATATTTGATAGTTCCTTCCCTTTTGTTGGATTCACGGTCAAATCGTCTCCTTTTGCTGTATTCCCTATAATCATTCCCTCATATACTTTCGCACCGGCTCCGATATATAAAGTTCCTCTGTTTTGGAGATTGAATAGTGAAAAACCAAGAGCTTTTCCGGTCGCCATTGAAATCATTGAGCCAACATCATGTTTTTTTATGTTCCCGACATAAGGTCTGAACCCGATAACTCTACTATAAAGAATTCCTTCATCTCGAGTATCAACTATAAATTCATTTCGATATCCGAGCAACCCTCTGGTTGGAATTTCAAAAATAATTTTCACATTGCCACTTTCTGGCATCATCTCAATCATATTGCCTCGCCGATTTGAAAGTTTTTTAATAACAGTCCCAGACATTTCTTCAGGCACACTAATAGTAACCTCTTCAAATGGTTCAAGTTTTAGACCATCTTCTTCTTTGATAATTACATGGGGTTGGGATATTTGTATTTCATAACCTTCGCGACGCATATTTTCAAGTAAAATCGCAATATGCATTTCGCCTCTACCGTAAATCTTGCAGTAATCAACAGCGGAGAAGTCGATTTTTAAACCGACATTAACTTCCAATTCTTTTTCTAATCTTTCTTTAAGTTTCCCATTCGTGATATATTTTCCATCTCTACCGGCAAAAGGGGAGTTGTTAATAAGTAAGTTTAAGGAAATTGTCGGCTCGTCAATACTGATAATTGGCAAGGCCTCTCCTTTGGCGTCTTCACAAATAGTTTCTCCGATAAATATGTCGGGGAGTCCGGCAATCATCACAATATCTCCAGCTTCAGCTGAATTCACTTCTTTTCTTCTCAACCCCTCAAAGGTGAATAATTTTGAAACTTTACCTTCGCGAATTCCTCCTTTTATATCTTTGATAATCACCGTAGAGGCGTCTTTTATTTTGCCTTCATATATTCTCCCAATAGCAAGCCGTCCCAGAAAATTATCATAAGCGAGATTAAATGGTTGCATCCGTAGGGATTTATTTTTCGCTTTTTCACTTGAAGAAATTGGCACATTTTTTAAAATTGTATCTAAAAGGGGAGTCAAATCATTAGAATCATCATCCAAATTTATTTTAGCAATCCCATCTCGAGCGATTGTATAGATTGTAGTAAATTCAAGTTGTTCATCGTTTGCTCCCAAATCGAGAAAGAGTTCATAAACCATTTCTTGGACAATATCGGGTCTTGCAGCTGGGCTGTCGATTTTATTAAGCACAACAATCGGTTTTAATCCCAAACAGAGCGATTTTTTCAAAACGAATTTCGTTTGAGGCATTGGGCCTTCTTGAGCATCAACTACTAAAAGGACAGAATCAACAGAACGCAAAACGCGTTCAACTTCTGAACCAAAATCCGTATGGCCGGGCGTGTCTATAATATTTATTTTTGTATTCTTGTAGTAGACAGAAGTATTTTTTGAATAGATCGTTATACCTCTTTCCTGTTCAAGAGTATCGCTATCCATGCTATCTCCGACTTTTGACATCCCTCTTTGTTGCATTAAGGCGTCAGTAAGAGTTGTTTTGCCGTGGTCAACATGGGCGATAATTGCGATATTTCTTATTTCCATAAAATTAAAACCGCTTTTCAAAAAAACGGTAAGATATCTTTAAATCAAATTAGGTTGTGTCTTTATTTATACTACAAATTTTTTAAAAGGTCAATATTTTTCTAAAATAAATTTGACTTTTGAAATAGAATATACTGATTTCAGTAAATGAAATGTCAGATTGCGCTTGTTAAATGACGGGGTCAGACCCCGTCATTTTTTTCATAGGGGGATATGGACTTTTTGAGAAATAAGTGATATTTTAAATGGGTATGAATTGCTCGGATAAAAAACTTGTAGCTGATTATCTTAGAGGCGATGAAAAGTCGCTTGAGGTCTTGATTGGTCGCTATCTTAAACCGATTTATAGTTTTACTTATCGCTATATGGGTAATTTGGAAGATGCCGAAGATATAACGCAAGAGGTGTTTATAAAAGTTTGGCGTAATTTGAAAAAATTTGACCGAAGTAAGAGTTTCAAGACATGGATTTTTAGTATTGCTAAAAATGCCTCTATCGATTGGTTGAAAAAGAAAAAAACAATACCATTTTCTAATTTTGAAAACGAGAAAGGAGAAAATCTACTCATTGGGACGCTCGCAGACACTATGCCTTTGCCTAATGAGATTCTTGAACAAGCCGATGTCGGAGAAATGCTTGACATAGCGATGAGCCGACTAAATTCGAAATACCGAATGGTTTTATTTCTTCGCTATAACGACCATTTTACTTTCAGGGAAATCGCCGAGACATTAGGGGACCCTCTTGATACCATAAAAAGTCGACATAGGCGAGCCCTAATCCAACTCAAAAAACAATTACTAATTAAACATTATGAATAAAAGCCCTTTAATAAATGCCTTTGTGGCGTTTCTCTACATAGCGATTATTGCGCTAATTATGGATAGGGTGGGTCAGGTGGCTAACCAAAGCAGTTTTCTTGTTATTAATATTATGGCTGTCATTTCGCTTTTTACATTATCGGCGGCCGTTATGGGTTATCTTTTTCTTTGTCAACCGATTCGGCTTTATTTTGAAGGAGAAAAAAGGAAAGCTGTAAAGTTTTTCCTCTCAACGGTTGCCATTTTTGCCCTCATTACATTTTTGATGTTTTTTATTCTCTCTTTCGGGATTTTACTTTAAAAAGTTTTACTAAAACTATTTTTTAAAAAAGGGATGCACCAAAAGGCATCCCTTTGTCGTATTAATTAATAGAGGGCTTTGTCCAAAAATCAAAGCCGAAAGGCGAATGATTTTTGGGAACAAAACCTTTACCCAGCACTTATTTTACTGACTGCGTCCAGTGGAAAAAGAAAAGGTAATTCTAATTTAACTTGTTATTTCTTGATGGACATCTTTAGTAAAATAAGTGCTGGGTGCTCAAATTTGTAGCTAAATTTTCTCCGCTACAATTGAGCTCGAAAATTTAGACAAATTTGGCATGCGTAAGGACTACGAAAAACTTTTTACTCATCTTGAACCGCCGGAGCCGTCGGCGGGGCTTTTTGACCGTATAGTTTTCGCGATCAAGAAAGAACAAGAACTGCGGCATACTAAGAAATTATTGTTCGGATTTCTATTTCTTTTATTGCTCTCTTTGGTTGCTACGCCTTTTTCCGGAGTGATGCTCATAAATCAAATAGGAAGTTCGGGGATTTCTTATTTTATTTCCACCGCGATTAATGATTTAGGAACCTTTTTTGCCCTTTGGCAGGACTTCGGCTTGGCAATTTTGGAGTCGTTACCAGTTGGAGGGGTAATAACTTTCTTATTGAGTTTTGCCATATCTGTTTTCACGCTTAGATTGTTCTTGCGTAGAAGAAGGTTATTATTTGGATATTTGATACAAAGTTTCGCTTAATAAATAATTATGAATGAAGAAAGAAAACTTAATCTTGGAGAAAAACAAAACCCTTACGGGGCGGATAAAAAAATAAACTTTGTTGAAAGTTTTATTTCTAATGGCGAAAAAAATCGAGATGTTCTTAAATGGGTCGTTATTAGTTTGGCCGGCTTAGCGATTGTCTTTTTAATATTTGGTGCCGGTATGTCTGTTGGCGGAATGAAGGTAAAGTTTTCTTATCGTTGGGCGGAGAGTTATCATAAGAACTTTGCCGGACCGCGAGGTGGATTTTTGGGCGATTGGCGAAGGATGCCTCTTTTGCCCGGTGATTTCATTGAAGGTCACGGCGCTTTTGGGGAAATTATTGAACTTAAAGATAACGGGTTTGTTGTTAAGGGGCGGGGCGACATAGAAAAAATAATTATAATTACCGAAGACACAATAATCAAAGAAGGGATGAAGACCGTGAAAGACAATTTGAAAGTGGGGGACAGGGTGGTAATTATCGGCTCTCCAAATGAAGAGGGGCAAATTGAAGCGGAACTCATAAGAGTTTTTAATGAAGAAGAAACCCCGAGAGGTCCATCTATACCTTATAGGGCTCCTCGAACTCCGTTTCTTTAATAAAATCTATGTTGAATAAATTATTTAAAAAGATACTTCGGAGAAAACTGACAACAGGAATAATCTTAGCGTTAATTATTGTTGGCGGTTATTTTGGTTATCGGGGGTTAACGAAAAATCAGGATATAATTCAGTATGTTACGGCGGAAGCCGAACGCGGTACTATCGTTTCCATTGTATCTGGAAGTGGGCAAATTGATGTTTCTGACCAAGTTGATGTAAAACCGGAAGTTTCCGGCAAAGTTGTCGCAGTGTATGTCAAGGAAGGGCAGGAAGTAAAAGAAGGAGACATTTTGGCAGTTTTTGATTCAAAAAGCGCTGAAAGAGCGGTCGCCGACGCCGGAGTTGCCCTTGAAAGCGCTAAAATAAAATTAGAAGAACTCCTTTCTCAACCGGATGCTCAATTATTACTCCAAGCCGAGAATGCCTTTGCTCAAGCCGAACGCGATTTAGAAAAGTTAAAGACCCGCGAAGATATTGAAGCGGATGCCGAAGAGATATTGGCCACTGCTTACGAGGACGGCTACAGTACTGTTTCATCTGTCTTTTATAAGTTAGCCGACTATATGAAGGTCTTGCGGGATGCTGGAGGAACGGAAAAAAACGAATTGGCATATGTAGGATTATATGAACTTATTTTAGGTAAGGACTCTCTGTTTATTCAAAAATTTATTAATGATTATGATGAGGCATGCGACCTTTATGATGAAAACTTTACATTTTTCAGAAAAGTATATAGAGATGACAAACGAGATACCGTTTATCAATTAATAAGTGACACTATTAAAACCACTAAGGCGATATCTCAAACATTTGAAAGCGCTCGTCATATGTTTGATGCGATTGTGGCCGTGAGTTATAAACAACTTGATATTGCTTCCCATATTGACGAAATGAAGTCAAAAATGCAGAGCAATATTTCTTCTACCCTTTCTGATGCCAGCTCCCTTCAGAAAATTATAGACGCAATTGATGACACGGTGGAAGACACTCCTAATAAAATTGAAGATGCTCGTTTAGCTATGGAATCCGCGGAAGAAAAATTAAAGGAAAAAGAACAATCACTTAATGAGGTGAGGGACGGAGCCGACTCATTGGATATAAGGGCTCAAGAAAATACTGTAGCGCAGAAAGAATTAGCCCTTGTTGACGCCGAGGAAAAATTGACCAAATATTTCATCAGAGCTTCCTTTGACGGCGTTATAACGGAAGTCAATGTCAAAATAGGCGACACTATTTCAACGGGGGGTACTCTTGCGATTTTGATGACGCGACAACAAATAGCAAATCTCACTCTTAATGAGATAGACATCGCAAAAGTGAAATTAAACCAACCTGTTATTTTAACCTTTGACGCTGTAGAGGGCTTGACTTTAACAGGGAAAGTGACGGATATCGCCGGCGCGGCTTCAATTAGCCAAGGCGTAGTCACTTATGGTGTTGTCATTACCTTGGATACAACTAACGATTCAATCAAACAGGGGATGACGACGGATGTTTCTATTATTATTGATAAAAAAACCGATGTGGTTTTCGTTCCCAACTCCGCTATTCAATCGCAGGGAGACAATATGTCAGTACGGATTTTAGAGGTGGAAACAAGTGAACTATCTGCCAAGGTAGTGGAAGTCGGTCTTTCTAATGATGAAGTAACAGAGATTGTTAGCGGGCTTCAAGAGGGAGAAAAAATTGTAATTGCGACATTGGGCGGAGAGTCGCAAACAAGTTCACAGACAGCTAATATTGGAACAAGTTTCCAAATCCCCGGACTCGGAGGAAATAATAGAAGTGATTTTCACGGGGCGGGGTTTCAAATTCAAAGATAATAATTGTTTAACAAGTGAAATTGTCTAGATATGATAGAAATTAAAAATGTTAGCAAAATATACAAAAGTGGCAATGTAGAAACCAAAGCGCTTAAAGGCGCCTCTTTCATTGTAGATGAAGGAGAGTTCTTAGCAATTGTTGGCCCATCTGGTTCCGGGAAATCAACTTTGATGCATATTTTAGGATGTTTAGATACTCCGACCGACGGTCAGTATTTTCTTGACGGTCAAGATGTTTCCAAGCTTTCAGATGACGAGTTGGCGGATATTCGCAAAGATAAAATCGGTTTTATTTTTCAATCGTTTAATCTTCTTCCCCGGGCAACGGTTCTTCGCAATGTTACGCTTCCTCTTATTTATTCGGGAATCGCAAGGCAGGAACGAGAAGAAAAAGCCAAAGAAGCCCTTAAATTAGTTGGGATTTCAGAAGAACATTGGTCACATTTGTCCAATCAATTGTCGGGTGGCCAAATGCAAAGAGTGGCCATTGCGAGGGCGTTAGTAGATAATCCTTCTATTATTTTAGCCGATGAACCAACGGGCAATCTTGACAGCAAGACAGGTGAAATTATCCTTGAGACATTTTGGAACTTAAATAGACAGGGGCGGACAATTATTTTAATTACCCACGAAAAATATATTGCCGAACATACCAAGCGAATAATTTCTCTCAAAGACGGAGAAATTGTTGAAGATAAATCTAATTAACCTAATTGATATAATCAATACCCAATATCTAATGACTAATGCTTAAAGAATTAATTTTTAGAAATTGGGATTTGGGATTTGGTTAGAATAATTAGAAATTAGAGCAATTAGAAATTCATGCAAATATCTGATTTATTACAAGAGGCGTTATCGGCATTGACGGCAAATAAAGCGAGGTCCGGTCTCACGATTCTTGGTATTGTTATCGGGATTGGTTCGGTTATCGCGTTGGTTTCTATTGGTCAGGGAGCAAGTGGGCAAATCCAAGCGAGTATAGAAAGTATCGGCTCTAATCTTATCACCGTTTCGCCCGGGTCTCAGGGCGGTTTTTCTCAAGTGCGTATGGCCAGAGGAAGCGCAACAACACTCAAAGTGGAGGACGCGCTTGCAATTGCCAAACAGGTTCTTTCGGTTGCAGCTGTGGCGCCGGAAGTTTCCAGACGCTATCAAATTACTCAAAAATCTTTAAACACCAACACTCAAGTTATCGGAACGGTTGACACTTATCCCGAGATAAAAAATATTCAGATAGAATCCGGTTTTTTTATTTCGGACCGTGATTTTACGGACTTTGCCAAAGTAGCTGTTCTTGGGCCAACGGCTAAAAACGATTTATTCGGAGAAGGAGTAAATCCGATTGGTCAAACAATTAAAATTAACGGTATCAGTTTTAAAGTAATTGGTGTAACTAAAGCCAAGGGTGGCACGGGGTTTGGAAGCCAGGATGATGTGGTTTTTGTTCCCCTTTCAACCGCTCAAAGATTTTTATCAGGCGATGATTATGTGACAAGCATTAGTGTTAAAGCGACAGATAAAAAAGTTATGGTCCAGGTGCAGAACGATATTATTCAGGTCTTACTCGCTCAACATAATATTAGCGACCCTGCACTTGCCGATTTTTCCGTTATTAATCAAGCCGATTTAGTGCAAGCCGCAACTCAAACCACGGATACATTTACAATTCTTCTCGCCTCCATCGCCGGCATATCCTTATTAGTGGGAGGGATTGGCATTATGAATATGATGCTCACAACTGTAACGGAACGGACACGTGAAATCGGGCTTCGCAAGGCCATTGGTGCGAAGAAAAAGTATATCAGCATTCAATTTTTGGCAGAGTCCGTGATGCTCACTTTTCTTGGTGGGCTTGTAGGCGTTATTCTCGGTTGGATAATTTCAATTCTCATCTCTCGTTTTGGCGGGATAAAAACGGAAGTGTCTCTATTTTCTATAATTTTAGCATTTGGAGTATCGGCCGTAATTGGAATTATTTTTGGTTATTATCCAGCAAAAAAAGCTGCGTCTTTCAATCCTATTGAGGCGTTGAGATACGAGTGATAAAAAATGAAAAATGAAAAATGTAAAATGAAAAATGTAAAATAAAAATCAAAATGTAAAAATAAAAATAAAAAATTTTAAGAAGTCGAATTTTTAAAAACTCAATAAAAAAAATATGAAAAAATTATTACCAATTATTATTGTGGCAATATTAATGGTCGGAGGAGGAGCGTTTTACGGGGGGATGAAATACGCCGAGAGTAAAAATTCGCAAAGAGGATTATCCGCGTGGGCAAATCTTCAAAATCTTTCTTCCGAAGAAAGGCAACAGCGACTTCAAGAACTTGGCGGTAGTGGCGCACTTGGAGAACGAGTTGGTGGTGGGCAGTTTAATTCCGAAGCAGGCAGTCGGTCTCTATCTGGGGAAGTTATCTCGCTAAGCGAAGGCATATTAACTATTAAACTTGGCGATGGTTCGACAAAAATCGTTTTTGTGAGCGAGAGTACCCAAATAACCAAATCCGTTGGAGGGAGTTTGACCGACCTTAATGAAGGAGAACGAGTTCTTGTGAGCGGAAAAGAAAGTTCAGATGGAAGTTATACTGCAAAAACAATTCAAATTCCTTCTCGTTATATCATTCCGGGCAATGGCGAATAATAGTTTAGTTGATTGGGAGTGAACAGGGAGGGAAACTTACCGGGGTCAGACCTAGGTAATTTTTTTCTCACAAATTGATTTGAAATGGAATAAAAGGTGAAATCTGGTATAATGGTTTTAAGGTCAAACATTTAAACTTGTCGTATTAATGTTTTTATTTTATTGTTAAGAATATGAAGAAAAACAAATTACTTCAGGTTTCAACATCGGACGGCTTATATCTTCACGGCTACTATGTTTCTTCCGATGACAAGAAAACGGTTCTCCTTTCTATTCATGGTTTTGAAGGAAATTTTTATGAGAATAATTTTATTTACTTTTTAGCCGATGAATGCGAAAAAAATCAAATTGGTTTTTTGACGGCTAATACAAGAGGCAATGGCCGGGAGACCGATTTCAATACCGTTGATGGTGAATATAAAGTAATTGGGGCTCAATACGAATTTTTAGAAGAAGCCCATTTGGATATTTCCGCCTGGCTTAAGTTTCTTATCGGCGAGGGCTATCGGGAAATTATCTTACAAGGGTACTCTTTAGGAACAATAAAAGTTGTCAGGTATTTATTTGAAGGCGAGTTTAGAGATAAAGTGAATAAACTTATTTTGTTGGCTCCCTTTGATAAAAAAGGGCTGATGGTTTCAAGAGGTAGGGAGAATATTGAAGAACTTCTCAAGAAAGCTCAAAAAATAGTTGATGAAGGCAAGGGAGACGAGTTGATTACGCCAGATTTTGAAGATATTGCAGTTTCTTATAAGACCTATATTAGTTGGTACAAACAAGACGACTTGGGCAGAATGTTTGAGTTTTGTTCGCCGGATTATAATTTTCCTATTCTTAAACAAATTAAAATCCCTGTTAAAATTATCGTTGGTTCAAAAGATGAATATTTTCACTTAAGTAATCCGGGGCACCCGGAAGAAGCTATGAATATCTTGCTTAAGTATATTCCCAATTCTCAAGGTAAAATTATTGAAGGAGCGGTTCATTCGTTCAGGCCGTATGAGGAAATTATGGCTCAAGAGGTCATAACTTTCATCAGGAAAATATGACGGGGTCAGACCCCGTCATTTTGACCGATTGATTTTTGGGTTTTACTGAAATCGGTATTTTAAAATAATCTTTTGAGGTTATAGAATTAGTTTAGATAAGTTTTATTATACATAGCAACGATTCCCGAGAGGTTCTCTCGGATTTTTATTATGATATAATTTATTAAAGTCGAATTTTTAATAAAACAACAAAGAATAAAAAATTATGTTATCGCAAATACCAATAAATCTTGAGAAAATAAAAAAAGAGGACATAGACAAAGAGATATTAAGAGTTGGGATGATAGCCGAATTGGACGCCGTAAATCTATATGAGCAAATGGCAGTTCTGACCGAAAATGAGAATATCAAAAAAGTTCTTTTAGATATAACCAAAGAAGAAAAAACTCATCTGGGAGAGTTTCAGGCATTATTACTAAAAGAGGACGCCGAGCAATCAACTGAGTTGGAAAAAGGCAAGAACGAGGTTGAAGAATTGACAGAATAAATTGTTAAAAAATTGACTGGGTTAGACCCCGTCAATTTAATCAATTGGTTTTGGTCAGATGAAAAATTGGAAATTTGGAAAAGAAATTTTGGGGAGTTTTAGTTTAGCACTTTGGACGATGAAGATTTCCAAAAAGTAAAACGAAGGTTTTTAGATTTTTACAGCACTTAATAAAAAAAAGTCATCCCGCCATTGCTGGCGGGAATCAGTGGGAAAATCCCAAATTCTATTTTCATAATAGCAAAATGGTATTTTCTGTCAAGGTCTTGGTTGGGGATAATCTAAAAGTCAGAAAATTAATTAAAGAATAAATTTTATGGTAAAATAAATGTATGAGTAAAAAAATATTTGGTTTTTTAATAATTGGGGTTATCATTCTTGGAGTTGTGGCTTATTTTACAATGTTTAGACCGAGCGAAGCGCCGATAACCGATGTTAATAATTTTGAAGAATGTGTTTCAGCCGGTTATCTAATAACGGGGGATTATCCCAGGCGATGCGAAACATCCGAGGGCGAAATCTTTAAAGAAGACATTGGTAATGAATTGGAAAAATTGGATTTGATAAAAATAGACAATCCTCGTCCCAATCAATCCATTGAAAATCCTCTTTTTATTAGGGGAGAGGCGAGGGGATTTTGGTTTTTTGAAAATAGTTTTCCGGTAAAACTTTTTGACGACAATGGATTTCTCTTGGGATTAATGCCGGTTCAGAGTTCGGCTGATTGGATGACGGAAGATTTTGTGCCGTTTGATGCTATCTTCCCTTTTTCCGTTCCTTCTACTCCGAAGGGGATATTAGTTTTGGAAAAAGACAATCCATCGGGTCTGCCGGAAAATGGAGATGAATTGATAATTCCCATTCAATTTCAAGAGGTGTCGGATGTCTCCCAAGATTTTATGACTGTGAAAATATTTTTGAACGATTCTCGTTTTGTGAATGAACCATATTTTGATTGTTCTCGGACTATAGCTGTTGAAAGGCGGGTTCCCAAGACCTTAGCAGTTGCCGGAAGCGCTATTAATGCCCTTTTGCGGGGAGCGACCCAAGAAGAAATTGAACAAGGGTTTGTCTCAAATATAGGTTCGGGAGTAAGAGTCCAGGGGCTAACTATTGAGGACGGCGTGGCTATGATTGACTTCAATGAGCAATTAGAGTTTCAAGTGGGTGGCTCTTGCCGAGTGGTGGCTATTAGGGCGCAGATAACGGAGACCTTAAAACAATTTCAGACAATTGACGCTGTTGTTATTTCAATTAACGGACGAACGGAAGATATTTTACAGCCCTAATGAGTTTAGCAATATAACATTTCATTTTTTCTATTTTAAATTGAGATATTTTCAATAATAGTCAAAATTCAACTCTTGACTTTTTTTGATATTATTGATAAAATAAAGCACTCTCAAAAGTATAAGAGAGTCCCAGTCCTCGGGTAGAGGAAAATT